>DAOVRB010000316.1 GCA_030628325.1 Methanomicrobiaceae archaeon
AGCAGTAACCGAAGGCAAAATAATGATCAGGGAGTTGATTCTAAGATGAGTATGTTGCAGAATATCAAAAACAAAGTCCGTTCTAAATCAATTCATGTAAGTTATATAAATGTAGGTTCCTGTAACGGGTGTGATATTGAAATTCTTGCCTGCCTTGCACCAAGATATGATATTGAACAATATGGCATTTATGTCCACAATAATCCGAGGGAAGCGGATGTACTACTGGTAACCGGACCATTTACAGAACAATGGGAAGACAAACTCAGGTTCATATGGGATAAAATTCCGGAACCAAAAGTTGCTGTGGCAATTGGCAACTGTCCGATATCCGGCTGCGTTTTCAATCGTGAAGGGAGTTATATTGATCCACCCGTCTCAAAGCACATACCGATAGCGGCCGAAGTTCCCGGATGTCCGCCAAGACCAACAGAGATTTTAAATGCTGTACTTTCCCTGGCCCCTGTAATATTCAAAGACTACGAGGAGAATAAATAATGAAGAAAACTGTTGATGTTTCCATTCCAATTGGACCGCTTCACCCCTCCTGGAAAGAACCTGCCCGCCTGAAATGCGAGACCAGAGGTGAATTTGTTCTGAGGGCAGAGATAGAATTAGGGTACGTGAAGAAAGGTATTGAGCGGATAATGAAAGGACGTCCATGGCAGGAAGTTATGTTTCTTGCAGAGCGTATCTGCGGTATCTGCTCTGTTATCCACAATATGGTTTTTATTGAGACAATTGAAAAGATCAGCAATATCACTGTGCCTGACCGGGCTGCATACCTCCGTATCATCGCAAACGAACTTGACCGCATACAGAGTCACATTATTGCAAACTTTTCATATTGCCACACTATTGAACACGAAACCCTTGGGATGTACCTCTTAAACCTCAGGGAGACTGCCCTTGACCAGCTTGAACTGCTGACTGGAGCACGAATCACCTGCGCATATATGATCCCCGGTGGTGTTCGTTTTGATCTCAGGAGTGAGGATGAGGCAACCTTAAGAGACGCTCTTGACAAAACAGAGACAGATCTCACCCGTTATGTTGAGATGTTTAAAGGTGGCCCCATGATTTCTTTGAGGAGTAAAGGAGTTGGCATTTTAACAAAGGAGGAGGCACTTGAGGCACATGTGGTGGGTCCGACTGCCAGGGCAAGCGGACTTCCCGAATCCGACCAGAGATTAAACCACCCGACTTATCAGAAACTTGGATTTAAACCGATTTCGTATACATCCTGCGATAATTATGCCCGTGTTATGATGCGTTTTGATGAAATATTCCAGAGTGTCAATCTTATAAGAAAATGTCTTGATATGATGTCTGAGGGACCTATTCGCGGGGGTGGAAAAGTTATTGCAGGTGAGACATCCTACACAGGGGAAGCTCCCCGTGGTGATCTCACGTATTTCATAAAAACTGATGAATACGGAAGAATTGTTGATATTGCTATCCGGACACCATCTATCATGAATATAGAGGCATGTGTCCATTATATGATACCCGGAGTAACATCTGTTGCTGACATTACTGCAACATTTATCAGTTCAGATCCATGTATCGCCTGTTGTGAGAGGTAAGAAAGATAATGAGCTCATCGATAATCTGGTACTTAAAAGAGTTTTTCAGGAAGGAGTGGCTTTACAACTTCCTGTTTGTAAAAACCGCACCACTGGAAACACCCCCACATTTCCGCAATTTCCCTGTACTTACCGGGAAGGAATGCACACACTGTCTGGACTGTATGATGATCTGCCCGGCCCCGGGTGCAATAGAAGTACTAAAAACCGATAACGGGTGGGAACCTCATATTATCAAAGGGCACTGTATACGTTGTGGATTATGCACAGAGGTCTGTGAGGAAGGTGTCCTTCTCAGTGGTCGTGTACTTGATTCAAATTTTTATGATAACACGACTTACCTCTGTGAATATCATATCTCAATTGACCCGGTTTTATGCATGAGGTGCGGGAACTGTTCTGTGGCATGTCCGATAAATAAGGAAATTGACCCCACACTGGCATTTTCAGGTACTGCTACAAGTGATGAGGTTATTATGCGTATAAAAGATGGCGAAATGCGTGTTATTAATCCTGAAAAATGTACCGGGTGCAAGACCTGTGAAGAAACCTGTCCCAACAAGGCAATCCGGGTGGCCCGTGTTATTGAAGGTGTTCACGGGGATGGTGATCTGCTATGATGTTTATGTTAAATACCGGCCGCACCATCAGGCAGGGCAAACATATTGAGAGTAAATATGGGAAAGGGTACTCTGATGAAACATCCACATGCTACATCAATCCTATTGATCTGATGGAACTGGATATTGAAGAGGGTGACAATGTGCTTATTACGAGCAGTGAGGGTTCTGTTGTTTTTAAGACCGCGGCATCAGAAGAACTAAGTGAAGGGATGATTTTCGTGCCCTACGGTCCTTTTGTCAACCATATCATACCTGCTGTAACTTATGGTACAGGTATGCCTGATTTTAAAAATATCATGGTGAAGATTGTACCTACATTAGAACCAGTAAAATCTGCACCAGAA
>DAOVRB010000037.1 GCA_030628325.1 Methanomicrobiaceae archaeon
AGATCTCCACGTCCGGCACCGGCACCAAAGCCCCGCCCGCGGCCACCGCCCATAGGCAGTCCACCACGTCCGAGTCCATATACTGGCGGCTGGCTGGCAGCTCCTGCCTGCTGTGGTGTTTCCTCATCACCCTGTTCTGTTACCGGGGCCTGCCTGTCTGTTACACAGTACCCCAGTCTTCTCCCTGTCATAGGCCCTCTTCCTTCCGGACCTCTTCTGTCAAATCCTGGCATATTTTTCACCTTATCCTGTGTGGTACTAACACCACACTACTACTCATATGCGCACAAATACATAAATGTTTGGAACATTGCAACACATTTTTCAGGTATTTCAGATATTATACCAGTTCAGACCTTCATACACTCTTCAATCCATCCATGAATTAAGGATTTTAATTCTGTAACAGAGACCTCTCCTGACAGATGAGAGGAGATATGACTCCCGAGTTCATCAAGAACAGGATGGATGACATTTTCCGTAATCCATACAGAAGATATTCCTTCTCTCTCTTTCGAAAGGTGCCTGATCAGTTCAGCAAGATGCTCCATCTCACCTGTCATCTCAAGAATTTCTTCAAAGTTCTTTCCACTGCATCCGGTCATTGTGCTCTCCACCAACCACTTATCCCGTTTATTATCCCGTTTATTATCCAGTTTAATATCAACAGGATTCCATCCATATTATTCATATCATTTATATTATCTATACCATATTGACGACCGTTTCTTTTTGAACTATGGTAAACGTGTATGTGAAATTTTATCTTAACAGGTATATCTCGGTTTTTATCAGGTACATTCCGGTGAAACCCGGTTACCACCACTCTCTCCTTCACCAGAATGTCCCCCATAATTAAACAGCCAACAGGTTTTTCTCCTTTCACGTACTTGTTCAAAACATATTTTGGTAATTGCACTAATATAACAGATCAGAAAACAGGAGTGCTCAAATTCCCATGGCAATATTTGACAACATCTTTGGACAGGGGAAGAATCCCAACCCCCTTATTGAAAAAGGGAGAAGCCTGCTTGAGCAGGGCAGGTATGAAGAAGCTGTAAACAGTTTTGAAAAAGCGCTTGATATTGACCCTGAAGGAACAGGGATCTGCTATCAGATGGGCAGCGCTCTCAAATATCTGGGCAGAAATCGCGAAGCAGAGATATTTTTTGAACGCGCAACAAAGGCAAACCCGGATGATGCCGCCGCATGGTTCTCCCTTGCAGATATGCTCGGACACAGCGGAAAAAATGCAGATGCTATATCTGCCTATGAAGAGGCACTAAAACTCGACCCCGATCTCACCCAGGCCAGGTATCAGATCGGCGAGTGCAGAGAGAATGCAGGAGAATTAAAAGAAGCAGTTGACTGCTATGAAAAAGTGCTCGAAAAAAATCCGGGAGATTTGGTCATCTGGAGGAAAATAGGGGATCTCTACCTCAGGTCAGGAAAATTTGCTGACGCAGCCGGTTGTTTTGACAGAATCCTGAAAGTAAATCCTGATGATACCTATGCCATGGTCAGAAAAGGAATCGCCCTTGAGGGAGCAGGGAAATACACGGATGCAATAGACTGTTACAGAGAGGTGACAGAAACCAGTCAGGAAAATCTGCCGACATATCCGACATATTACAGACTTGCAAACGTGTATGAAATACTCGGAAGATTTGGCGATGCCGCTGTGACATACAAACATATTGTTACAGTAAACCCCGATGACGCAGTCGCAGGTTACAACCGTGCTGTGAGTCTTCTAAGGAAAGGGGCATTCGATGAGACGGTATCAGCACTCGAAACAGTTGTCAAAAAGAGACCTGAAGATATTAACGCCTGGTATGTCATGGGAATCGCTCTTGAACAGCAGGGGATATATGACCGTGCAGCAGAGTGCTATGATAACATCCTGCGGACAGACCAGAACAATACAACAGCATGGTACCACAGGGGTTCCTGTATGATATATGCAGGGAGGTACAACGAGGCTCTTGAAAGTTTCCGCCGTGCGACACAAGGAAACAATAGCCGGTCAGTTGCCTGGATTAATGATGACGTTGATCTGAGCCTCTTTGGCAGACAGACGAATGTGCCAAAGACTGCAAAAACAATGGATATAGATGTCAAAGAGACAGCATTAAAGGAGATGGAGGGCACTGCCCTCATGCACCTCGGGAAGTTTGATGAGGCACTCTCATGTTTTACCCATGTCATTGATACAGACAGGGAAATGATCAGTGCATGGAGAAACCGTGCAGAAGTGCTCATGCATCAGGGAGATTACAACAACGCCATAGATTCCCTAAAACATGTAATCGACGCGTTCCCTGAGGACTGGAGATGCATGGAGCAGAAAGCCGATGCCCATATGCGGCTGGGAGAGTATGAGAAGGCAGCCGAATACTACAGTAAACTGGTTATCGCAGATCCATATAACGTGGTTTCATGGCACTCACGTGGTGAAGCGATGGAACACCTCGGAGATTACAAAGAAGCACTCAGCTGTTATGAAAAGGTAATCGGGATAAACGGTGGCGATGTCGGCACCCTCACAAGCAAAGCTGCGATTCTGATTCGTCTGGGCGAACCGGAGAAGGCACTGGACTGTATTACGGGTGTAATTGAGAAAAAACCAGAGGATCTCAATGCATACAGAACAGCAGCAGAAATTCTCAAAGAACTTTCACGCTACAAAGAAGCTCTTGAATGTTTAGACTCGCTCATTGCAGCAATACCGGATGACGCAGACCTGCTTGCAGATAAAGCAGTTATTCTTGAAAAAACCGGAAACATCAGGGGCGCTGCTGCATGCTATCGGGATATTCTGAAGTTGCAGCCGGACAGACCAGGCATCTCGGTTAAACTGGGCCATACTCTCACATTGCTTGGCAGGTCAGATGAGGCAATCGAAGCCTTTGAGTCAATAGTCAGAGCCAACCCTGATGATGCAGATGCATGGGCCGGAATGGGAAGAGCATTTTTTGCCATGGGTCAGTTTGATGAGGCATTTAACTGTCTTACCAGTGCCCTTGAAAAACGTCCCAAAGATACCGGAATTCTCTATGAAACAGGAATTGTGCTAAACAGGCTTGGAAAGTATGCAAAGGCAATCAAAGTGTTTGACAGGCTGCTTGAGGCCAAAGCTGACCATGCACCTGCAATGAAGGCACGGGCAACTGCACTGGAAGAGACAGGGAGGTTTGAAGAGGCACTAAAAGGATTTGAGATGTACCTCTCAGTCTCTCCTGAGGATGAGAGTGTGAGAATTGCCATAGGCGGTGCTCTTGAGAAAACAGGCAATTTCGAGAAGGCAGTTGAATGTTACGCAGAGGCGCTGAAGAAGAATGAGGATGATCTTGATACCTGGCAGAAACTTGGAACCACAATGCTGCATATGGGCAGATATGATGAGGCAATCGAATGTTCAGATAACATAACCAGACTCGACCCCGGCAATATAGCGGCATGGCAGAAACGCGGCGAGACACTCACGCGGATCGGAAAATATGATGATGCAGTTTCTGCCTATGAAAAGTGTATATCAGCCAGTCCGGATGACATTACAGCACGCCTTGCACTTGGTTTTGCACTGGTGAAATCCGGAAGACTGGGTGATGCAGTCAAACAGTACTCGGCAGTTCTCGAACAGAATCCGGAAAATATCGATACATTATATGAAAAAGCATACGCCCTTTCAGTCATGGGCGATTATAAGGGAGCAATCAGGTGTGCTGATTCCATACTCACACTCAACTCTGATGACACCAGTGCCAATTTCATGAAAGATTCGCTGCTTGCAAAAACAGGAAAGTTTGAGCCTGCACTGAAAAGTTATGAGGCAGCTCTTCAGAAAGATCAGAAGAACATGGCATTATGGATCGCAAGAGGTATGCTTCTGGACAGTCTCTGCAGATATAATGATGCAGGAAAGTCCTTTGAACATGCCATTTCTCTTGGCAGTGACGAGTTTAGTGCCTGGTACGGCAAGGGTATCACACTGAGCCATATGGGCAAGCACGAAAGCGCAATTGAAAGTTTTGATCAGGCACTCAAAACCAGGCCTGACAACAGAGGCGCATTATACCAGAAAGGCCGTTCACTCACTGCTCTGGGCAGGTATAAAGATGCAGCTGAGTGTTTCAGGAAGGCTTCGGAAAAAGAAGAGTAAGAGAGATGGAATGATGGGCAGGCATTCCTCCTGTTCCGGTTGTTGTCTGTACTGTGACAAAGGATGTTAAAAACGTGGATGACCTTGAGAGGTCATGCACGTTTTCATGGTAATCAGATATCAGAAAAATGGAGGAGGGTCACAGGAATTAAGAACCTCCTTACTTATTTCAATTGGTAAAGTCGGGACCCTGAGTACTTCATCGGCAAAAGTAGTTAACTGAGTCAGCAGGAGTGGATCAAGACCCTCCTCAACAGCGAGAAATACACCTATTGAGTCCATAAGCCTCAGTTTACTGGACAGAAAATGAACAAATTTCAATACGCTTGGACTTGGCAGGTATACCAGCATAGTATTAACTGAATCAATAATTACACAGGTCTTTTCATCGGGGTTTTCCTTAAGCATCTCAGTAATTCCAATGCCTATTTCAGTCAGGTTACTTGGGCTGCTGATAAAAATTGCATTATCAATATCTTTTGGCAGACCGCCAAGTGCGTATTTTGTGATGGCATCAATAAATACCACTCTGCTGATATCAATCTCATTCTTTCTGTAAATGGTCTTGAGTGTTGGAGATGGCTGATTCACAGTGATCACTATTATGCGCATCTGCAAATCAGAGAGCTGTTTTACAAGTGTGTAGTTTGTTTCACTCAGGTTAGTGGCCTCGCTTAAGGCAAGAAATATATTTCCACCGGTGAGGGTACCTGTAATTTCGTTCATATTATTCTGGATATCTTTTTAAGGGGTTTTACAATGGCACTTTGCACATAAACCTTGTTTCAGTGCTGAATTACCATATACACACCACATCCTCTTTTTTCAGAAGGACTTTGTGTTATACTTTCAGGATTATAAGGTCATATGATACATTTCTTCATTTTGAGCGTAATATACACACATAACAAAACACATAAAAACTATTAAGTTATTAACATTAGGACTTTATTCTATTAAAAAGATGTCTCTTAAAATATTTAAATGTTTTTTGGAAAATGCCCCTCTTTTACACATTACAGAAAAGATACGCCATTTATTTTTGATTTATGAGGACTCTGATATTAACCAGACCAAATATTCAGGAGAGTTTTGACAGGTAAAACGCGCTATTTGTATATAGGGATATATCTGATGACAGCTGAGTGGCAACCACCAGGTCTCCTGTTGTTTTAACATGATGAGCGGGAAGTCCCCTGCGCAAGCCGGGGGATGAAAGCGTCATGTTAAATGACTTTAAACACAGAAAACGTAGATATGCCATCTATGAGTATTAAATTATATTATTCCAATCTTCAAACGATTGGAGAAAATTTATTTACCTTATAGGTTAACAAATGTAGGTAGAACATGGATCTTGAATTTGCAAATAATAAAATTCGAAAATTATGTAGAAATGAAAAATCTGCAATTAGAGATCTTGGAGAAACATGTTCTAATAAGTTGAAAAGTAGAATTTCTGATATTCTGGCGGCTGAGACAGTAACTGATCTGATAGCCGGAAAACCCCACCCCCTTAAAGGAAAAAGAAAGGGTCAGTACTCTATTGAAATTTCCGGGGGGAAGCGTATAATCTTTGTACCTGCAAATAACCCAACACCCCTGACTGAAAGTGAAAAGATTGACTGGCCGAATGTTACGAAAATTAAAATTATAGAGATTGTTGATTACCATGATTAAAGAAATGCAAGAATTTACACCTGATTGGATATCTCCCCCTAGTGATACTATTACAGATATCTTAGAAGAAAGGGATTGGACACAGGTTGAATTTGCAAAAAGAATGGGGATGTCAAAAAAACAAACCAACCTTATGTTGAATGCTAAGGCCCCAATTACTTATGATACCGCTTTAAAACTGGAAAGTGTTATTGGAAGTACTGCAAAATTCTGGTTAAATCGGGAAGCTCAATATCGTGAGAGTCTGGCACGTAAAGAAGAATTAAAAAAACTTAATGATTGGAACGATTGGGTTCATAAATTCCCTGTTAGAGATTTAATGAATAAAGGTTTTCTTCAGAATAAAAGAATTGATTCTAAGAATAAGCCTTACATTGTTAAAGAATTATTACGACTTTTTAAAGTTGCTTCCCCTAAAGAATGGGAATCCCGATATGGTAATATGCAAGTTGCATTTCGAAGAACAAAGGAAGAACAAAGCGATATTGGAGCAATAACCTCTTGGATTAGATTAGGGGAAATCTCAGCAGAACAGAGAGACGGTCCAAAATATGACCGGAATAAATTTGTGAGATCATTAGACGCTATAAGAAAACTTACAAAATTGAGTCCAAAAGAATTTGAGCCAGAACTTCAGAAATTATGTTGTGATTCTGGCGTTGTATTAGTATTTATACCCTCAATTAAAAATGCACATGTTAGCGGTGTCGCCCGTTGGTTAAATCCCCACAAACCATTAATTCAGCTATCATCATATGGAAAATATAATGACCGGTTCTGGTTCACATTTTTCCATGAAGCTGCACATATTTTGCTTCATAATAAAAATAATGTGTTTTTAGATGAATTTGATCATTCCAGATTATATTCTCAAGAAGAGATTGAAGCAGATAAATGGGCAAGTGATCATCTAATTCCTGAAAAATATACCCCAGAATTTTTAGCTTTAACAAACAGGGTAGCTGTTCTTGCATTTGCAAAGAAGCTGGATATACATCCCGGAATTGTGGTGGGTCGATTACAGCATGAAGGAATTATTGATTATTCCTGGATGGTTGATCTAAAAGAAAAATTTGACTCCTCTCCATATTTCTGATCTCTATTTTTCACCATTTTTTTTGTCGCAGTACACACAACAGTTGGAACATGAAGGATACACGCTCATCCCTCATGTGACCTATCACAGATTCGGGGGGTGGATTGAAGGGAGGGGGACTCTCTCTCTCCCCTCCCTTGCTAATAATCTGATGGCTCAATTGAATCCAGGGCAGTTTGTAGGGCACTGGAATGTTTGAAATGCCTGTAATTGCTAATAATCTCATAGTTTAAGTGAATCCACATGCCCGTCTAATCTTCAAAATGACGTAATCAAGATCTCTAAATCCAAAAGCAGCTTTCTTTATGACATTGATCTTGTTGTTGAATCCCTCACTTGCAGCGTTTGTATATCAAAAATCAAAATAGTTTACAATTCCTTCAAAGTATTGTTTAATTGTCTTTATTATCGGCAAAAACTATTTGACTCCAGATTCCACAACATTGTCCATGAAGCAGGAAACCACGCCCTTCAGGGCGGGGTAGTTCACCAGAACAACCGTCTGGACTCCTCAAGGGCAGCAATCGCAGGCAGAGTCTTTCCTGTAAGGAATTCTATACAGGCCCCGCCACCCGTTGAGATATGGGTGAAGTTCCTTTCAAGCCCGAGTGTTTTGATCACCGCTGCCGTATGTCCCCCACCCACAATAGAGAACTCTGCCCTGCTTGCGGCTTTAAGCAGTTCAAAAGTGCCGGTAGC
>DAOVRB010000147.1 GCA_030628325.1 Methanomicrobiaceae archaeon
ATCGCATCCACTGAAGGAAATATTTCTGTACCCGAACACGAGGATATAAAGATCGGACTGAATATTTACAGGAAAAAGTAATATCAGATCTTCTTCATAAGAAGAGAGAATGACATCTAACCCTTAAATTCTTTTTAAACCACTCACATCGACTGATATGAGCCACAATTATCAATGAATAGTGACGAACGTTTCTTATTGAACGATTCCCGGAAGTCTGGCTTTCGACTATAACTGTGTTAATCTGCGGACCGGATATCATAACTCTGGTTACCCAAAAAAACCTGATTTAACAGACTCATTCTAAACTCAGGATTTTAAGACACCATCCGGTCCGGGAAATAACATTCACAAAAAAGTAAAAAATTAAAGGATGAAGAGCGGTGCAAAGACCACTGCTACAATGCTCATCAGTTTGAGCAGGATGTTGATTGCGGGACCGGAGGTGTCCTTGAACGGATCACCAACAGTGTCACCGGTAACAGCGGCCTTGTGGGCGTCAGAGCCCTTTCCGCCGAGGAATCCCTGCTCAATGTACTTCTTTGCATTGTCCCATGCACCACCGGCGTTTGCCATGGTAATTGCAAGCATGAAACCTGCTACAAGTGAACCTGCAAGAAGACCACCGAGTGCACCTGGTCCGAGAACAAATCCAACAATCAGAGGTGCTGCAATTGCAAGCAGACCCGGAAGGACCATTTCCCTGAGAGCAGAGTTGGTTGAGATGGTGATACATTTCTCATAGTCTGCTTCTGCAGTACCTTCCATCAGACCTTTTACCTCTTTAAACTGACGGCGGACTTCAATTACAATCTCATATGCTGCCTTTCCGACTGCAAGCATTGTCATTGAAGAGAATACGAACGGAAGCATTGCACCGATTAAAAGACCAATGAACACAGGTGTGTCAAGGACATTAATACTCGTGAGATTCACTGCGTATGCGTATGCTGAGAAGAGTGCAAGTGCAGTCAGTGCTGCTGAACCGATTGCAAAACCCTTTCCCATTGCCGCTGTGGTGTTACCCACTGCATCAAGTGTATCGGTAATCTTTCTGACTTCCTCTTTCTGGTGGGACATCTCTGCAATACCGCCTGCGTTATCTGCCACAGGACCGTATGCGTCCACTGCAAGGGAAATACCAAGAGTTGCAAGCATACCTACTGCAGCCAGTGCAATACCATAGAGGCCTGCGAACTGGAATGCAATGTAGATTGCAGCGGAAATCACAATGACAGGGAAGATGGTAGATTCCATACCCTTTGCAAATCCGGTGATTATGTTAGTTGCTGCGCCTGTTTCACAGGCTTCTGCAATGGATCTTGTTGGAGGGCGTTCATATGAGGTATAATACTCGGTAATCAGACCGATTAAGAAACCTGCGATAAGACCAGCCACAGTTGCCACAAAGACACCGAAACCGTATTCGCCAAGGAGTGTGTCTGTGATAAAATACGTGCTGATAATGACCAGCAGGAGTGAAAATATAAGACCCTTATTGAATGCCAGGTGAATTGCGGACTGGTCAGTCTTGTCTGTTTTGACAAGGAAAGTTCCGATGATTGAAGCAACAATACCGAGTGCGGCGATTGTAATCGGCACAAGGAGCACGTTCATCACCGGCACATTGGGAAAGACAGTCGCTGCGGTTGCCGCACCGAGGAGCATGGTTGCAATGATCGAACCAACATATGACTCGTAAAGGTCAGCACCCATTCCGGCGATATCACCGACGTTGTCACCGACGTTGTCAGCGATCACAGCGGGGTTCCTTGGGTCGTCTTCAGGGATGCCTGCTTCTACCTTTCCGACAAGGTCAGCACCGACATCTGCGGCCTTTGTAAATATACCTCCACCAACACGGGCAAAGAGTGCAATTGAACTTGCACCTAAGGAAAATCCTGCAAGAATATTTACAAGTTCTGCCTGTTCCATGCCCGGCATGAGGACATTAAGGCCAATAAAGGCCATGGAAAGACCAAAGAGACCAAGACCCACGACAGACATTCCCATGACAGTACCACTTGCGAATGATACCCGGAAAGCGTCAGCAATGCCGTGGGTTGCCGCGTGTGTCGTCCGCCCGTTTGCAGATGTGGCTGTAAACATTCCAATGTATCCTGCAGTTGCGGAGAGGACCGCACCAAGAAGGAAACACCCGGCTGTGAGTGCTCCGTTTGGCAGGAGTACTGCTATAACAATAGCAAACACCACAACAAACACAGCGATGGCACGATACTGCCTGTTAAGGTAGATCATGGCACCGTGGTGAATTGCCGCGGTGATCTTTTTTATGGCCTCACTGCCCTCATCTTCGTTGCGGACTCTCATAAATGAGAAGCCTGCGAACAAAAGACCAAAGAGAGCACATGCAGGCGCTAAATAGACCAGTGTATCCATATTTTTTTCCTCCGGATTTTTTGCAAAAGCAGAAATCCCGGATTATCACTTTCCTATTAATGTTGACTTACATCATAAAAATAAAGCGCTTTGAATCGAACGACTCCGGATTATTTTTTCAGACAGATATAGTTTATAATATAGTGGCAAACGTTTCTTTTTGAACCAACGGTAAACATGAAATCTGCCTGTAACGCAATAAACTTATCTAAAATAAGGGTTAATTCAGATACAATGGGTGAAATCTGATTATGGAGTCATTTCTTCTGATGTTTTTTGCAGCAATGCTCGCGATTTTAAACCCGGTAGGGATCATGCCTCTCTTCCTCGCCAAAACAGCGACCTATACGGACGGTGTCAGAAAGGGAATGGCAGTTCTCATGGGAATAGCAATTTTTGTGATGCTTTTTGCAACATTCATTGTCGGAAACGCTGTTCTTGAGATCTTCAGCATATCAATTCCCGCTTTCAGAATCGCGGGTGGGATAATTGTTATTCTGATTGGTCTTGAGATGATCATGGGCAAAACAACCGATCAGGTGCAGAGCAAGGCGGAAAAACATCTCTTAAAGGTACAAAGCTTAAAAGAGGATATAAAGGAAGCAAAAGCAAAATTTTCAGGTATTCTTGTGCCAATAGGAATTCCGATTTTTGTAGGGCCGGGTACGATGACTACTGTCATTATCTATACACACGAAGCGCCGAACACGGAACTTATGATGCTGATGCCTGTTATCCTTGCAATCTCAGCTCTTATTGTCACAATTGTCCTGTATTACTCAGGATTACTCAGTAAATTTCTGGGGAAAGACGGCATGGATGTTGTAACCCGTCTCATGGGCCTCGTCCTCCTCTCAATCGGGATACAGTTCTGTCTGGATGGTTTTGCAGGAGCAACAATCGGTATATTCAATGCCACAGTTGCCGGGTAAGTACTATATAGTCAAAAAGTGACGTTTGTAACAATAATTCTCAGAAAAAACTATTTTTTAGGCAGATACCCGCTAATCAGTGCCTCTGAACCATTTTATCAGAGATCACCACTGAAATCAAAAACTTCAGGTTTCATAGTCTGCAGATCAACAACAACTGCCATTGCAGGTGTTGGCTGGATATTCATCTGTTTCTGGAAACTGGTCTGGGACTGCCATGTACCGGGGTTTACACAGAGAACACCACGGTAATTTACAATTCCACTGATATGCACGTGACCTGTGAGGAGTATCTCCGGTATCGGGTCGATAATCATTCTGTCCTCTTTTGTGGGAAATATGGGTGTCCTCATCCCATAGGTGCAGGTTAAGTTCCGCCGGATGAGCATCTCCTGCATCATCACTTCGGGATGGGTGTATGTTGCACCGGGAATCATGGAGATCATGTCATCATAACTCCGACCGTGGTATAACAGCACCCGGACTCCCTGCAGATTTACCATGGCAGGATTTTCAACGAGGGTTACATTATCAGGGAATTTACGAATGAAGTCACCCGCTAATGCCGGCTGGGGTTCGGCCCCTCTCACGGCATCGTGATTGCCGGGTGAGATTACGATCTCCATATCCGAAGGTAACGCGCAGAGCATCTCGCCAAAGAGATCATACTGATCGTAGATATCCGGAATGGTAAGTTCCTTCTCCTGTCCGGGATAAATACCGATTCCATCCACCAAATCGCCTGCGATAAGCAGATATCGGGCATCTGATTCAGGGAGCCAGTCTGAAAAACTGTTCCATGCCTCTGTGAGAAACGTGTCACTGCCCACGTGCACGTCAGATATCATTACAACTTTGCCAGGGGTTTCACTTTTAAACGGGGCATGGTTCATCGGGATATCCGGGCGGTGGAGTGTAGATGCAAAGAAAAGGTTGCCGTCGTTTGAGAGTTGTCCTTTTACCTGGATAACCTCATCAGGAATGAGTTTCTCTGCATCTTCAAATACGTCACGTTTGTTGTTGAAT
>DAOVRB010000262.1 GCA_030628325.1 Methanomicrobiaceae archaeon
ACACCATTAGGTTTGTTTCTGAAAAAGGTCTGATCCTGATCCATATGTAGTTGCGCATTTCTGAAGGCAGAACCTCTGCCACATCACCAACTGTAATGCCATAATCTATCTCAATCGCGCGGATGTTGTCTGCAAATTCCTCATACGGTATCTTGACTCTCAGACCGGATATCTGTACAGTAATTGGTGTCGGGTGAGTAGAACCGGCTGTAATCTGCATCTTTTCATCAATTACACGCATCAGGCGCGGGGGTGACACAGAGAGCGGGTCTTTTGCAATCTCATCACGTTTATTATCAAGCACCTTAGCCACGACCTCAATCAGTGTATCCAGATGGTCGATTTCGCCTTCCTGCTTCTTCATCCTGTGTGCAATTCTCCCTATGCCACCTGTATAACCCTCAACCTGGGTATCTGTCAGAGTCTTTAAGATTTCTGTTTCAGGTCTCCCTGTGAGAATAATTGGCACTGTAATTCCCCTTCTTAATGCAGGGAATTTGTATTTTATGCAACTTTCAAAATTCCCAAGCAGGTAGACTGCACAGTCATGTTCATTGATAATATCCCTCTCCTCAATATTCAGGTTGGCAATTCTTTTTCCAAAACCTCTGGAAAGACCTATCATATTTGTCTTGGCACCGGCCTGACGCAGGTATTCTGCAATATCGCATGAAGAATGAGGCAGGTGATGTATCTCAAGACTAGGGCTTACAACAGCTATCTCTGTGCCGACAAGTGGTGCTTCAATCACTTCTCCTGCAAGTGGCCGCCCAATTTTCCTGATAAGTTCAATGTCCTCCTTCGGGACAAGCGACTGCAGAACAACCTCCTGTGCAAGAACATGCTTCTGGACAATATAGCCGCCAAGGTCATCAATCAGGTCGACTATGATGTCATGCCTGTATACACCACCCTTATAGGTTATTGGAACCAGGGTCATTTTGTTCCCTCAATTAATGCAAATTTTTCCTTAATAAGAGTCTCAACTACGTTTTCAGGGAGAGTATCTTCACTTGCAATGTAAAAGAAGCGGTTGCCCTTTATGGACTGTTTCCGGATTTTGAAGCCTTCCGGTGCAATCCAGTGGAGGGCATAGATAAGATCCCTGTTCATCCCTTTACCCGGGTCAAAGACCACCATCTCCTCAATTTCGTTTACAGAGCTGTCCACTGAATGTATGACAACTGTAAAACGGTCCGGTTGTTTTACGTTGTCACGGCCGAACCTGTCCCAGAGGATGTTTAACAGCTCTGCGAGATGTGTTTCATCGCCGATATCAAGGATTATTTCATCCTCTTTTTTAAGCACCTTTATGAAATCGTGAACTCTTGCCAGTCCCGGCAGTTTTCTTAAGAGACCCACCGCCAGGAAGAACGGCGTTTCCGGGTCAATGGTGATGTGGAGCCTCCCGATAATCTTGATGAGGTCAAGATCCAGGAGAATGTCTGCAGCAATCTGACTATATGCATCTCCACCTGCGGTTTCCGGGCATTCCACCTCGAAGTATTCAAGTGCTCTCATCTCAATCGCCTTTGATAAATCCTGAAGCGAGAAGTGCTGATCCTACTGCACCGATATATTGTGAGTGATGCGGGACGACAACTTTTGTCTGTAGGAGGTCTCCCATCTCTTTTACAAGCCCCTCAATCAGGGACGTCCCTCCGACCATGATAACAGGTTCTTTAATATCGACTTCCTGAAGTTGCTGTTCAAAGACCTGCTCGGCAACGCTGTGGCAGGCTGCCGCTGCGACATCTTCTTTACTGTGTCCTTCAGCAAGTGCATTAACAAGGCTCTGTGTCCCGAAAACAATGCAGTAACTGTTCATCGGCACAATTGTGGAATCCCCTTTTATTGCAAGGGGACCCAGTTCGGTAATATCAATACCAAGACGTTTTGCAGTCATCTCAAGGAACCGCCCACTGGCACCGGCACAGATCCCTCCCATCGTAAAACTGCCCGGAATACCATCCTGTACAGATATTGCTTTATTGTCCATTCCACCTATATCGATTACAGTTGCCTCGCCGTGTTGTCTGTCTGCAAGATAGACCGCACCTTTTGAGTTAACCGTTAATTCTTCCTGGATCAGATCTGCACCGATTTTATTACCTACAAGGAACCTGCCGTAACCTGTTGTGCCGGTCGCTTCGATGTCACTCAACTGCAGGCCTGCATCTTTGAGTGCTGTTTTTATTACTGATTCTGCACTCTCAATTACTGCTATTGTTGGTTCCCATCCGGTACCTATAATCCTGTTATCCTTCATGACAACGGCCTTGGTTGTGGCAGAACCGGAATCAACGCCGAGTGTAATTCCTTCCTGTTTTTCACGTGCAAGGAGAGCTCTCCTGCGGGCAATAGTGGTGAGTGCTTCCATTCTTGTTAAGAGTGTTCCGGAAGTGGTGCGTTCTGTAAATGAGTAACTTACAACAGGGAGGTCTGAGTTGTCGTGAATATAACGCCTGAGTTCATTTCTCACAATCGCAGCTTCTGAGCACCTGAAACAGGTTGCGATAAAAACAGCGTCTGCCTCTACTTTACCCTCTACAAGTGCTCGCGCACGTGCAATAGCAAGTTTTAAGTCTGCACTCTGAACCTCAAGACCGAACTCCTGATATGCTTCCTTTATATCTTTGAGAGCGACGTCCGGAAAAAACATCTCTGCGTTGACCGCTTCTGCTGCGTCATAGATCTCCTTCTGCACGCCACTGTGCTCAGGTCCGCATGAAAGCTGAGCGATCCTTACAAGGGGTGTCTTCATTGCTCACCACTCTTCAGTCCTTCAAGGAAGTTTTTGATTGCTTTCACAAATACCACACCTTCGTCTTCGTTTTTTGGGTAAGTGAGATTCAGAATCGGAATATCCTTTCTGTCCCAGACCATAAATTTCACAAGCTCATTTGTTCGTGCACAACCCATGCACCCGAAAGCAAGATCTGCATCCTGAATAATTATTGCGGCTTCTGCCTCTTCGATCATGGGTCCGAACAGTGCC
>DAOVRB010000040.1 GCA_030628325.1 Methanomicrobiaceae archaeon
ACTAGAATATATTGAGATGGTTGGGAAGAAAACAGGTGTCCTTTATGCTGCGGCAGCAGCGATTGGGGGTACTCTTGCCGGTGCCAATGTACAACAGATACAGGCTCTTTATGACTGGGGGTTGAATAGTGGAGTTGCATTCCAGATTCAGGATGATTTTATTGACCTTATGGCACCGCCTGAGATAAGCGGAAAGGATCGTGCATCAGATCTCCGTGAAGGAAAACAGACATTAATTGCAATTGTCGCCCGTGAGCATGGGATTGATCTCACTCCGTACAGGAAGGAAAACCTGACTGATGAAGAGATTGATGGTGTGATCTCAATTCTGGATGATGCGGGAGTTATTGAAGAAGTCAGGGCGGTTGCACTGAAGCGTGTTGAAATTGCAAAGAAAATGCTTATAATTCTTCCTGAGTCAGAAGAACGTACCATTTTGAGTGAAATTACAGACTATTTTGTTGACCGGGGTTTCTGAATGGATATTGATCCACGAAATTTCTTTTTTATTCACGCACTAAAAAATGCAGTTCAGCATAATAATGTTCCAAAAGCAGGTACTGTCCTGGGGGCTCTGATGGGTAAGCATCCTGAATGTCGTTCTAAGGCAAAGGAACTATCGCTTGTTCTTCAGGAAGTGCTTACTGAGGTTGCAGCGCTCTCTTTGGATGAGAGGAAGTCTAAGCTGATGGAACTTGCACCTGAACTCCTAGAGAAAAAAGAGAAAAAGGTTAGGGAAAGCGGTCTTAAGCCTCTTAAGAATGTTGGGGAAAACGGGGTTGTTATGCGTTTTGCACCAAATCCCAGCGGTCCGCTTCATCTGGGACATTCCCGCGCGGCATATCTGAATGATTATTATGTTCATAAGTACGGCGGCAGGTATGTTATACGCATTGAGGATACTGACCCGCGCCGTGTTGAACCTGAGAACTATGAGCTTCTTCTTGAGGATATTGAATGGCTGGGTCTTACAAATACTGAAATCTGTTACCAGAGTGACCGGCTGGATATATACTATAAACATGCGCGTGAACTGATCACACGTGGCGGTGCCTATGTCTGTATGTGCGATGCAGAGGAATTCAGGGAATTAAAGAATTCAAAGAAACCCTGTCCATGCCGCAGTAATACAGTGGAGGAAAATTTGTCACTATGGAATCGTATGCTTGCCTGTGAGTTCTGTGAAGGAATGATTACAGTCAGGTTGAAGACAGATATTGAGCACCCTGATCCCGCAATGCGTGACTTTTCAATATTTCGGATTGTGGATGCTCCGCCTCATCCACGCTGTGATGCCCGTGTATACCCACTGATGAATTTCTCTGTTGTTGTGGATGACCACCTGCTTGGGATGACTCATGTGATCAGGGGTAAGGATCATATCGCGAATACAAAGCGCCAGCAGTATATCTATGATTATTTTGGCTGGAAAACTCCTCTATATTTCCATTATGGCAAAATGTCCATTGGTGATGTCATTCTTTCCACCTCTGCAATTAAAGAGGGCATTGCAACAGGGGAGTATACCGGTTGGGATGATATTCACTTAGGGACTCTCAAAGCTATTGCCCGCCGTGGAATAAAGGCCGAAGCTGTCAGGAATGCGATGATTGATATTGGTATCGGGCAGACTGATATTTCATTTTCATGGCAGAATCTCTTTGCTAAGAATAAAGAGATTGTTGATCCTGTTGCAAATCGCTACTTTTTTGTGCCCGATCCTGTACGGTGCGATGTAAAAGATGCTCCTGAGCAGACAGCGAGAATACCGTTTCATCCGAATGACGAATTACGTGGGCTGCGTGAACTAATTTTTAAAGGCGTACTGTTTGTTTCAAAAGATGATCTTGCAGGTGCTTCGATGGTCCGGTTTAAGGATCTCTTTAATGCCTCTATCGAATGGGATGGTGATATCCCTCACCTAACATATGCAGGTGATTCGCTGGAAAAAGCAAGGACGGCGAAGGCGCACATTGTCCAGTGGCTTCCTGAAGGCGCAGCAGTCCCATGTGTGTTACATAAACCTGATGGTGACCTGACAGGTCTGTGTGAACCTGGTGTATTAAATGAATATGATTCAGTCGTCCAGTTTGAGCGTATAGGGTTTGCCCGCATAGATTCTGTTGACGATAAAAGAGGTGTGGAAGCCTTTTTTGCCCACCGTTGATTGCTATAAAAATCACTTTGTGATTTGTCATCTAAACCTGTGAGGCTAATGCCTCATACACGTTTGTTATAAAAGTCAAAATTCCAGATTGACTTACATCGTTTTTTGTGTTAGGAAATCAGCCTTCATATGTGTTTGTTATGAAAGTGCGATTTAATACCTCAGTATTCAGGGTATTAAAAATGTAAAAATCAGCAACAATGATCTACCAAGAATTCGTAGTAAAAACACCCTTATTCAAACTTTAATAAACTGAATAATATAATTACATATTTTTCAATAAATTCTTAGTAACTTTTTATGGAAACTACAACAAAAAACAAAATGCGGGGGGAGCGATTCGAACGCTCGAACTCCTACAAGACTAGGCCCTGAACCTAGCGCCTTTGACCTGGCTCGGCAACCCCCGCTCTTCTAACATATAGGATGCAGTAAGAAATAAAGGTGTTCATTTTTGTTTAATATTCACATTTCGCACTCTTTCCAGAGATAAGCTAATTATTTGATATAAAAGTGTGCGACAAGAGGATCTGTATTGTGGATTTCACTATGAAATCCTCTCTGTTTTTGATTTCCATACCATTGCATACATCTTTGCTAACGGATCCGTATGAAATTTATGTGATAAAGTAGAGAAAACCTAGAGCCTAACCCGATCTATCTGCCTGCGAAAGCACGCCATGGATAATCATATGATGAATCATCGTAAGAGCCGTAAGTTAAGATCAGTGAAAGGGGTTGTTTACGCCTGAACTAAAAAGTATGGAACTCGGTTATACTGGCTATTTATATGGCATATACGGAACCTGATAAACCGCAAATGTTTCCTTAAAAGGATAGAAACTTCGCAAGAGGAACCGATTGGCAGAGCAATAGCTTTAGCTTTTTGGCTTTTTGTCTGAATCTCTGTCTCTTTTCTTGGTTGTTGTGATAATGTTGACTTGAGATTCTGTGAAAGTGCGCGTTTCTGAGTACTGTTAAAAGTCTTTGACGGGTATAATCCGGTTGCTGATAATTACTCTCCTGCCAGATCCGCACTGGACAGACAGACTCCTATAACCTAAAACAGAGTGCGATAGCCGGGATTTGAACCCGAGTTAGAGGCTTGGGAAGCCACTGTCATACCACTAGACTACTATCGCATGAGGCCTGTGTCATGTAATATGTACTGAATTCAGATAAAGATTGTTTTTTATTTCTGTTTTGTTTGTGGAGTCTGTCAAATCGGCTATAGCACTAAAATAACAGAACCTGTTTTTTGGGCAGACCTGCATTCACGACTGCCTCTATGGTTTTTATTTAAGAGGACTACAAATCACTGCCATTTAATGGCAATATTCTGGATGGCTCATGTATATACCTTCTTTAGTTTCTGAGACTTTTCTTCAGAAAACCTGAGTTATTTCACGCCAAGGCAGGGTAAATTCAGGCCTGTTTCCTCATCCAACTCCCGCCTGGCATTCATTCCGATAAATTCTGTAATTACGGCTTCCACAACAAGATAGATCTCTGCATGCTCTCTCAGGCAACCAGTCAGAGTTTGCCTGCCTCGTCCTACGGATGCATGCAGGTGTATTGAGGGTTCACCACCATCCTCAAGAATTGTCGCAAAACCAAAGATCTCCCACCCGCCACTAACAGTTTCAAAATTCGGTTCTGGGGGAACTACTGGCTCTTTCGGACCTGTAACCAGTCTGGCGTCATTGAGTGCGCCAAGGAACTGAACAGTCCCCGAACGAACGTCTTTATCTGTTACAAAATTATGTAGGGACTCCAAAAAATCCTCTTTATGGTCAAACCTGACAAGAAACACCCTTCCTACTTTTCCCTCTGTATATTGCATACACATGCCTCACACAAAATATTAATCAGAAACTATTTTATCACCCGATTTCTGATCGGGGCTGTCAGTTATTATCCAGTCTCCCCGCTCAATGCGACCTGAGATCACCATCTTGTGTGCCAGTGTACAGCGGGGGTCGTTTACAATATTATCCAGTTCTTCCTGAGTGAGCTTCATGTTACGCGTCATTTTCAAAATTCATACCTCCAGTATAATTATTATTATTGTTCCGCAATTATTCAAAAGTGTTGAAACCTGTTCATCCGGTGCTGATCTGGCTGGACAGGCTCAGATCCATGGAATCACATTTAGGATAATACTAATTAAACAATAATGTAATTTAATATGAACAAAATGAAGCCAGTAAATCCAGTCAGACCAGTGAATGATGTCTCTATGCTTCTTTTAGGGATGAAAGATACAGGTTTTCAGGGGAGGAAACTTGGTGAGTCAGTTGAAGTATGGTCCCGGATGATTGAAGATCCAAAATGTACAATATTTCTTGGTTTATCGGGTGCGATGGTTCCTGCCGGTATGAAAGAATGCTTAATAGAACTTGTTGAACGGCGTTATGTTGATGTAATTGTATCCACAGGAGCGAACATTTTCCACGATATCTGTGAACATCTTGGAATCTCTCATTATCAGGGTTATCACCACGTGAATGATGCAGAACTTTACGAAAAGGGGATTGACAGAATATATGATGTTTTTGCTTATGAAGAGGACTTCAGAGACGTTGATTCCCGTATAGCATCATTTGCAGAAGAGATATCTCCTTTCAAAGGTTCTTCGCGGGCATTCATCGGTGAGTTGGGTAAGTGGCTTAAAACAGTAAATCCTGATGGCAGATCTCTTTTATCAGTATGTGTGGATTGTGATGTTCCTGTTTTTGTTCCTGCAATTGCTGATTCTTCGATCGGGATCGGTCTTGTTATGGCCAGACGAAAGGGTGTGTCAGTTGATGTTGACCAGATTGCTGATGTGGACGAAATTTCAGGGTTTGTTGAAACTGCAGGGACGACAGGTGTGGTATATATCGGTGGCGGAGTTCCTAAGAATTTTATCCAGCAGACACAGGTGGTGGCATCTATTCATAATAATGAGAAAGGAGGCCATGAGTATGCAATTCAGTATACAACGGATGCGCCTCACTGGGGTGGCCTCTCTGGTTGCACTTTTGATGAAGCCATCAGCTGGGGTAAGGAATCGCCATCTGGTCAGAATGTTCAGTGTTTTTGTGATGCCACAATAGCTCTCCCTATTGTAACTTCGGCGTTGATTGGTCTGAAAAAGGTCAGGAGTAATATCCCTGTTCTGAAATGAGTCTGTCATTTCAGGCAGTTTCATTTACTGCCGGTGTTACTGAGGTGGGCATTTTTTAATGACCATTTACAGTTACTGGAGGTGGATCACTTTTGGTGACCATATACACTCGGGATCCGGATACATGGGTGCGTAGGCTCTTATTGAATCTGAGAGATACAGGATCAATTAGTGAATTTTGTTATGAATTTAAGCCAGTGGATGAAATCCCCGGACAAAAAAAAGAATTATTCAAAATCATCCTGCACAAGCTGTACATCAGCAATATCATGCTGGCGTTGTGCAAGACGCTTTGCTTTAAAAATGTTCTTACCTGCTTTTCCAATGGCTATGCCACGGTCTTCCTCAGCAACATCAATAATGGCAACAAACTCCTTTTCTTCGTTCTCATCAATATTAATTGAGAGCACCTGTGCAGGGAGGAAACAATTTTTCAGGAATTGTTCTGCATCAGTAGAGAATTCAACAACTTCAATTTTCATACCAAGTTGTTCTGAAGCACTTTTTATGCTTGAACCCTGCTTCCCGATTGCCCGGCCCATTTCACCAGGGTTAATAACAAAGATTAAGCGGTTATTTCTCTCATCAATAATACAATCCCGACTACCGGCACCGGTTATTTCTTCAAACTGAGACATGAGCTGCAGGCTCTGTTCATTCAAAACAATTTCGCCCATATTATACCTTCTTTAGATTAAGAATATCAGATTCACCCGCATCTTCAATAACAAGTGCACTAACGAAAAAAGGTTTTCCACAGGCTTTTCCAAGCTGTGTACTTGACCCTTCATAGACATATGTAAAGAGATTTTCCAGTTCATTCAGATATTGTTTAAATTCTTCAGGACAGTTGCCAGCGATGATAAGCATCTGTGCCTTACCTGCCTGAATACTTGCTTTTGTAGATTCCTGTCCGATACGGACAGACCCTGTTTTAATTGCGCGTCTTAACGACGTTTCGAAATCCATTAAAATTAACTCCTATTAATTTGGTTTTGCGATTAACTTAACATCACCGGTACCGAGCTGAATCGGCTGACCGACGATGACATTTTCAGTGACACCCTCAAGGATATCCACTTCATTTGCAACAGCGGCATCCAGCAGGTGATTCACAGTAACTTCGAATGCTGCACGTGAAAGAACACTTTCTTTCTCACCTGCAATACCATGTCGGCCAATCTGCTTAACGTCACCGTCCAGACACATCATATCAGCTACAAGCATGATGTGACGAACATCTACAGTAATACCCTGTTCACGTAGAGTGTTAAGTGCTTCATCAATGATAGCATTCCGTCCCGCCTCTATGCCAAGCACCTCAGCGATTTCAGCTATGTTGTTAGTGCGGGTACGGCTCGTATCAACGCCTTTCACCTCAAATACATCTTTTAGGTTAGATCCTTCAGTATATAGAATATACTCTTCGTTCTCTTTTCTGACAACAACACGCTCAATATCATCAATGCCCTGCACAACCACATTGCGGACAAATTCAGCAAGCTGGAAGAGATTCTGGTAACTCTCCTCATTCTTCGGGAAGAATGTAATTCTTAAGGCATCAGAATCAAATTCTGCATTAAAGTCCCTGTAATGGTGGCGTTCTTTGATTTTGCGGGGTGCTTTCTCAGCAATATCCTCCACATCGATTTTTCTGCGTTCACAGACCTGTTTATTGAGCTGGACAAATACCTTCATATTCACCATATCAATGGTAATATCTCCAAACTCATGAAGCGGTGCAGCTTCAATCTGCCAGCTGACATCGCGGGCTTTATCACGGTTTGTAGAATATTCCTCCGCAAGAAAGATCGTCATAGTTGGAGTACTTGGGTTTTTCCTCGCATCCACAATTTCGATCAGACGTGGAAGTCCAAGAGTAACATTAATTTCAGCTACACCTGCATAGTGAAATGTACGCATAGTCATCTGTGTGCCAGGTTCACCTATAGACTGGGCAGCAATAACTCCTACAGCCTCACACGGTTCAATGCGGGTCATTTCAAACTCTTTAATGACCTTGGTGAAAATGTCTTCAAACTGCTCCCTCGTAATCTCCCTGTCACCAATAGATTTCATCAGGTTAGTTTTAGTCGCCTCAGGCAGATCTGCAGCCTCAATCTGCTCCTCCATATATA
>DAOVRB010000044.1 GCA_030628325.1 Methanomicrobiaceae archaeon
CAGACCTTCTGATGATCATAAGTATACCCATTCTCTATTAAAACCGCACAATTGTCATGTGCCCCGAGGTATAGTCCGCAATTACTGCCAACCTGATTCTCCTCAAGTGGCCCGATACTCATAATTACATCATAACCTGCGTCCTGCAATTCCTGAGCTACCTCGTAGTTTTCCTGATCCTGGGAAATTAAGGATGAAATATTGTTATTGATTGCCATATAAGTCGGGTTTACCGGTGTAATTTTGATCAGATAGCGGTCTGGAGAAAAAAACTCCAGAAGAACCTGAGGATCAACCGGTGCACCTTTCATTAACGCAAAATTAAGTGAGATCTTTTTGTCCTCACTCTGAGAGAATGCAGCCCCATATTCTGCCATCTTCTCAAAACTCCATGTTTTTACAGGGATGAGCCAGTTTCTTAATTTATCATCTGTGGTATGAATCGAGTACTGAAACTGGAAATTACCGGCATAATGTTCTTCTTTAATCTTTAGTAACTTCTCAAAAAATTTATCAGTTCCCACAGGTGCAATCGTAGAAAGTGATGGGAGCAATCCTGGGGCATTCAAATGCAAAGGGAGCATATCAAGGACATCTAAGACATTGTTATTGAAAGACGGTTCCCCCATTCTCGCAAACTGGATCTTGAACTTCTCCACAGGGACATATCCACCCGGGAATCTTTTTTGTACAGGATAATCTATCTGAAAGAGAATCTCATCACTTGAGAGTTTCCCCTGAAAATCTCCGCCTGCGTCACAGAAACGGCAGCCAACAGGACACCCGTATAAAGTTGAAACAACAATCACCCATTTCTTCTCTCTTGTAAGGGGAGGCTGCACTGACTCTACAAATTCAATTCTTTTCCCGTCATCGGTTTCTGCGATATAAACCAATGCAAGATCTTCTTTTCCGGCTCTGGATATTACCTTCATCAGTCTGCCCCGCTAACCCTGCGAATTATCTTATATATTTTCATTCCTGCTCTTATCCCGTCTCCTGCTGAGATGGCTGTCTGTCTGTATATTCCGTTATTCACATCGCCGATTAGATGAAGGGCGCCGGATTTCTGCAGAGGTACAATATTCTCCCGTACGTTTTTGGATATAAAATCAAGATTTGGCTCTCTTCCAATAGCAACAAGAAGAAACTGTACATGTAAATAATACTCCCCGGCCGGACCAGAACAGAGTAGTTTCAATCCATCTTTCTCTTCCCGGATCTCTTTTACTGAAATATTTTCCTTATATGTAATTTTGTCAGTCTCCATAACCCGTTTCCAGAGTAATGGAAGGCACCGTACTTTCTCTCCACGATTAAGAATAACAACCTCGTTTTTCCCCGAAAGACTGAGTGCATAGTCAAATGCAGCGTCACCAGCTCCGATGACTGCAATTTTATTGTTTTTAACAGAGTTAAGAGAAGAAATACCGGAATGGATGTACTTCTCCGCACCTGGAGTGATCTCTGCGTTAAATATTTTAGGTCTGGTGCCGGTTGCAATTACTACAATCTCTGAAGGAATTAATCGCTTTTCTGTCTGGATCTGAAAAGTACTCTCACTGTAATTTAGTGATATCACTTCTTCGGAGTGTAATTTTATATCATTCATTTCAAGATGCCTGACAAAGCGGTCTGCAAGTGCATTACCGGAAATGCCGTCAGGAAAACCCGGATAATTTTCCACCAGGTTTGCTTCTCTCAGGAGTCCGCCAGTATGGCCCTTTTCAAAGATAACCGGTTCAATGCCATAGCGTTTTAACTGAATTGCAGTTGCTATCCCTGCTGGTCCGGCACCTATTATTACCACTTTGAGTTCTTTCATTCTGACACTTCGGGCTGATTCACTAAATCCTGAATAAATACCGGTACGGCAAAACCATGTGAAAGGTTGATGAGAGTTGCCCGGTGGAACTCTTCATTATAGGTTGCTGTCCCGTCTATCGGGAAAAAAACCGTAAAACCCCTGATAAATGCAGATCTTGCAGTAGTCTCACAACAGAGATGCGTCGTTACTCCTGTAATTACCACCTGACTCACCTTATTTTTAAGTAATATATCTTCAAGTGATGTCTGATAGAATGCATCATATTGTGTTTTTTTAATTACCGTTGTATCAGGCATATCCAGTTCAGGGATAATCTGACTTTGCCCGTCATTTTCTGTTATTAAATGACGCCACCAGATTCCCATACAATCTGCATTCTCATCTGTATTGACATGGCGTGTGAGAATTACAGGGAGATTCATCTCAGAAAAACTCTCTGCAAGTTTTTTTATCCCTGTAACAATTGATGCAGCGCCCGGGATATATGCATGCGAATCCTGAGAAATAAAATATCCCTGCATATCTATAATCAGAAGGGCAGCCTTCGCCGGCTCAAATTTTATATTAGTCTTCCTCTGATATTCTTTTAGTTCGCAGAAGAAGTCCCTGGATTTTTCATCAATAGTTTCCTGTGTGAAATACTGTTCCTTTGGTTTCATGTCAAACTGTTTTTTGGGTGTATTTTTGGATGAATCTAAGTGCTATGTCCCTTTTAAAATACCTGCAGAAGAGCTACTGCCACTCAAAGGAGATTTATAAACACCGTCGTTCTCAGTCATATGATAAACGTATTTTTTCATCTGTTTCTGTCGGCGAGATTAACTCTTTCCAGAGATTAGAGTCCCAGGTTCCAAGATTCATATGTGTCGTGTAATAGTTCTCCGGAATGGGATGTGTTCCGACAACCACTTTCATATCGTATTTTTCCCTGATGAATCTGGAAAAATATTTTATCCGCGGACATGGTGGATATCCGACAATCATCCCTGTAGCAAGATGAATCACTTCTGCACCGTTCTTTTTCATCTCTTCAGGAACGTACTCAATATTCCCGCCCGGGCACCCCCCACACGGGGCAAAACCTACGAGTTCCACTTCTTTCCCCTCATATATGGAGAATGCACCTTCACGGTTGCGAAGAGATCTCATACATTTACCTCCGGCACACATCCGGTAACGATCACAGATTATAATTCCGATTTTGATAGTATCATCCATTTAGCTCACCTTAAATAAATTCATAAAGAGTTGTCCGTTCCTGAAGTCTCCGGCCGATATCTTCTGCCATTCTCTTCATCTCAGAAGGGTCAAGATATTCTGTGTTCTCTGCTCCTGCTTCTCTTGAGATGCTCTCTTCAAACATCGTTCCGCCCAGATCGTTCCCACCTGCCATGAGTGCAAGCTGCGCCAGCTTTAGTCCATATTTTACCCACGATACCTGGATATTGTCAATATTATCTAAGAAAAGTCTTGAAACCGCTATCATAAGAAGGTCTTCACGCCCTGTTGCTCCGGGCTGTGCTGTTCCATCAAGGTATATCGGAGTATTATAATGGATAAATGAGAGAGGCACGAATTCTGTAAAACCGCCGGTATCGTCCTGAATGTCCCTTATCAGTCTGAGATGTGAGGTCTGGTCTTCCGGACTATCAATATGGCCATACATAATCGTTGCTGTTGTCCTGATGTCCAGACTATGTGCTTCTCTGATTATCCGTTCCCATGTCTCTGTATCAATTTTACCCGGGCAGATAATCTTTCTGATATCATCAACGAGGATTTCAGCAGCGGTTCCACAGAGTGAACCCAGACCTGCATCTTTCATACGTCTGAGCATCTCGAGACTGGATATATTGCTGTTCTTTGCTCCATAAAAAACTTCCATTGGATTATTTGCATGGATATGGATCTCAGGTGCTGTCTCATGTATCCATGTGAGGAAATCAATATATGATTGTGCAGTAAATTCCGGATGCAACCCACTGACACTGCAAATCTCTGTTACCTCACGTGCCTTTGCTTCTGCCACTTTTTCTTTTATTGTTATTTCGTCTAAACAGAAGAGATCCTTATCTCCTGATTTACGCGTGAAACTACAGAACCCGCAGGTATTGATACAATTATTTGTAATATTGAGATTCTGGTTTCTGACAAAAGTGACGGGATCACCATTTTTTTGTTCCCTCATCACATCAGCTGCTGCTGCAATAGTCCATATCTCACGGCCTTTGGTATTTAATAGTGTAAGTGCCTCTGCCTCAGTTAAACGGTGCCCGTTGAGGACATCATCAAGAAGTCTCGGTATTTTCAGATTATTTTCCGTTCTTAATTTTTGAGAACTGATCCCGGATACCATTAATTGTAATTTTTCTTTACAATGTTTAAAAATACATTCCTTACCTGATAGTATTCCTGTGGATGCTGCATTTTTCAGTGAAGTGATTAGCACAGCAAAAAAGGTGGTCTCCCTGTGACAGGGCAGGCGAAGAGAAGGGAGAATTTGCGGGAAGTCACCCGCAGAGTGCATTGGTTCTGCAATTTTCTGTGTGACAGAGTGAAATCAGGAGCGCTCCACAGAACCTTTTATGCAGGAACTATCATTTAAGTGCATACTGTGAGCACAAATTTCCTGACTATAACAAAATCACACTTCCGCACCCACAGGCTCTGACCGGAAGTGACCCGGCAAATGACCGGATGGCATCAGGACCTGTGCAATGGCAGATATATAATTCGGAAATTTCTTTCTCTTTTAAGAAACGGATTGTTTCATCGATTCTCTGCTGATTAGCTCCATACAGGTGCAGTCCGCCGATTATTGCCGATATTTTTTTAATGCCTGTGATTTCAGCTGCATAGTCTGTAATATTGCAGATTCCGCTGTGTGCACACCCTGAAATGATAACAAGTCCGTCTTCTGTGATATACACAAGTGCCGAATCATCCGGCAGAGTATCTGCTTCGGAGATACCGTTTTTGATACGCATTCTCCCCCCCTCAACCGGTTCATGCGGGTGGCAGCGCGGAATCTCTCCTAAGAAGACAAAGTTGTCTGATATCCATACCGGTTTCTCTGAGAGCCGGAGTTTTAATACGGATGAAGCTGCTTCTTTGCTGACGGGTGATCCAAATTCTTCTGTCCCTTTTATTTTTGGCAGAAAAAGATCGGGATGCCCTATACAGACCGGATGCGGGTCAAATGGGTTTTTTATTATTTCTGTGAGTCCTCCGGTATGATCCCGGTGTCCGTGTGATAGTATCAGATAATCCGGGTGGAGTTTTAGACCCAGTTTTTGTGCATTTTTTAAAAAGATACCACTCAGTCCCGTATCAAAGAGAATACTGATGCCGTCTGCTTCAATATATGCACAAAATCCCTCTTCTGCAATGACATCTGAATCCGGAATTTTTGTATTTTCCACAAGTATTGTTATTTTCATGGTGTTTCACTCTGTATTTAAGTCCTGTATTAATTTTTTAGAGGCTTTAGGTGAAAAATTGTCTGTTGATTGTGAAGTACATCCCAACCTGCTTTTTTCTCCCGTTTTCGTACATGAATTTCAATCTCTCTGAGAGTGGATCATGGATAAAACCTTCCTTTTTCCAGAGTCTGTTCACCCGGTGATCAATTCATTTTTCAGTTCTACCTTTCTGTATCGGGGCACTTTTTCGTTCTTGGAGCATTTTTACGAGTGAGCCGGAACTGAAATTTTTTCAACAGAGGTAAGTTCGGATGCCAGTCCGCCTGTGAGGTTAACTTCTGCAAATTCATTGCTATCCGGGAGAACCATGCTGAATTCTGTAATTCTGTCAATTGAAAGGGTTCCGTTTTCGGCCTGGAATTCAAGCACATGGCCGCCCGCTGTTCGTTTATCATTGATGAAGTGGAGATGGTAAGCCGGCACATTTATTCCTTCAACAAAGGCGGGTGACCATAGTCCGACTATAGTTCCGGTCTCCTGTGTCAGGTTGAAAAAGACCTGCTCCTTCACAACATCTGCAAGCCTTGGGTATGGTTTTTCCTGTCTGGGAACACTTCTTGTTTTTACTGACGGGAATGTGCCGTCAAGCCGGATGGCATAGAAATAGTTTGGTGATGTCATGAATGATCCTGCCCATGTTTCAAATTCTGTCATGTTCATGGGTGCATACATCTCTTCTGAAATTTCAGGTTCAAAAAAACAGACTGCTGCAAAAGGTGTTGTCATCTCATCATGTACCTGGAGAATCGAACCGTCAGACCTGACCTGGTAGAAGATGCCATCAAGACCAATCATCTCACCATCAAGGTGATCAAATGTGCCAATTCCAAAATTACCGTGTTCTTTGAGTTTACCAAATGAAACGCTGCCATCATATGTTCCCTCTAAAAGGGCGTCAATTGTGGAAACCTGATAGAGATTATCACCTTTTTCATCATTAATTAACAGAATATTAAATCCTGAGAAGAGAATGATTAATATTGCAATTCCGGTAAATGCCAACAATATCTTATTTTTCACCATTTTTCTGCATCCTGTTATTATTATGGTCAAAAACTAAGTTTTTAAGAATGTCTGGTTTTTGACGATGATTTACTCTCTGGGTTTCTCAATATTTAATCCATTCATTTTATCCCTGTTTAATCCGATAATGAGAGACAATGGGGCAGTATCAAAAGGGAGATGTTCTTCTTGCACCTGTGCGTTGTGGAAGGTTTTTTGATGCAAAAATCCGCCCGGTGGTTGTTATTGAATCCCGTGCCGATGGTTTTCTCCTGGTCTGCCCGGTGACTTGTAGTATGCCGGATGATATGTCGGTATCTGTTACGCTGGATCTGGATGATTTTGCAAAAGGAGGTCTTGATATGTTTGACGAGAGCTATATACTGGTCTCGAATCCGGCTACTATCCGCAAGAGAGATGTCATCGGAAAAAAAGGCAGGCTTACCGGTGGATGTATGGATGAGATTATCTCAGGGCTGCGTGGCTCTCTGCAATAGGATCTCCGTTTAACCGAACTGATACAGGCTAACCGGATACCCACTGGCCGGGTATGAATTAAAGTCAAATACATATTTATATCCATTCCTCTAATATCAAAGTAATAAGAACATTTCAGGCTGATTATGAGGATATTTTATGAGTGAATTAGAAGAACTGGTGGAAATTGCACACCCTCAGCAGCCCCACTGCCCGACTGTTTTACTGCTCGACACATCCGGTTCAATGACAGTCGAGAGTAAAATAGAGCAGTTGAACGAGGGTATCAGAATATTTAAGGCTGAAATCGAGAAGGATGAGCTTGCAAGAAAACGGGTTGACCTTGCGGTTGTAACTTTCGGACAGACCGTTGAGGTGGTCCAGGAGTTCATCTCTGTTGAGGACTTTGAACCGCCCGTTCTTGAAGCAGAGGGTCTGACACCTATGGGTGATGCGATACTGACTGCCATAGGTCTCATTGAAAAAAGAAAGGAGGATTACCGGACCGAGGGTATTGATTAC
>DAOVRB010000138.1 GCA_030628325.1 Methanomicrobiaceae archaeon
ACCGGAGAAGTCGTCCGGTTCAAGGCTGCCGACAACATATACGCGGAAGGGGTCAACCGGCACTCCGGGACTGCCTGACGTGACGAGAACTGATTTTGCATCCTCCAGACCCGCATTGGTCACATCACCGGTAACCTTGTAGTGCCCGCCTTCGGTGATCACTTCAATATTATTAAGAACAGGCTCTGCACTCTTCTTTCCCTTCGTAAAAATAACAGGGAGTGATATTTCAGTTGAGTGTGTATTAATACCGTTTCGGTACGTCACCTGAAAGATTATATCGCCCTCCATCTGGGGAGTCACGCCAAAGGAGACATTTGCAGCTGCATCAGGTGCAAGGTTGCCGATGAAATAACTGGTCCCGGTAAATTCCATGCCCTCACCAAGAGGAGTGAGAGATACACCGTTTACCGCGTTCTGCCGGGGATTTCCAATCAGTATTTTTACAATCTCTTCCTTGCCTTTCTGAAAGGAATCGGGTTTGTCAGTGAGAGATAACTCCAGTTCTGTATCCTTGACATTAAGGGGGATATAGTAGCTGAGACTGCCGGAATCCCTGTAATCGATATAGAAACGGGGGTAATATATGCCATCAGGAGTGTTTGCCTTTACTGTGAACGTAAATGACATCCTGTTTCCGCCGCCGATAGAACCGACTGTGGCATAATTCTGATTATCAACAACAGTGATATCACCACTTATAAGCCTTGCAGACCTGATTGCAACACCCTCAGTCCCGCTGTTTGTAATCTCAATAGTAACAGTACCGCAATCTCCCTTCATCATCACCAGAGGGTCAATAACAACATTTGTAACCGAAACCTGTGCCGCTGCCGATTCAGCAGGTGAAACTGCCGCTGCTATCGGGCAGATTAAGAGTAGCATTATCGAAAATATTAAAATTCGTTTCATTTTACAACCCCATAACTGAATAGAGTGTGAAGAGCAGATAAACAACAACCGGCAGACCGACAGTGATCAATGCATTCTTCAGTGAGATCTTACGTATTACGCTGATACCAAAGACCCAGATATTGGCACCCCATAACATGAATAAAATTCCTACAACCATTGAAAGCTGCATCATCGGAGAATTCATCATCCCGGTCATAACCTGCTCGATCATCATCGGATCAGTGACCTGTGGGACCGTAACACCGGCTATCCACTCATTTATAATTATCAGTGATATAACCGAGCCTGCGATCTGCGGCACAAAACCATAGGCAACTACAGCCATCGTCTCGCCAAATGAACCGGTTCCCTTGAATAAAGACGATATCACAAAGAGGAGAACACCCCAGATTAGCCACATGACAAATGCACCGATAAACCCGCCCACCAGTCCGAATATGCCAATATAAGGTGACATGAAAGCTGCTTCGGGCGGCATGAGCTGTGCAGTGAATGAAGTGAAAAGATATGCGGACATTGCGCTCACCACACCCATCACCGCTACAATCAAAACAGGTATTTTCATCCCGATTTCTTCACTACCCAGCTCTTCAAAGAACAGTTTTGGAGAGAGGAGAAGATCTTTTACTGAAAACATATATAGCCCGATATATTAACTACGAGGCTTATTTAACTTTTGCATACCAAAAAGAGAAACAGAAAAAAAGAGCTAATCCGGGCAGAAAGAGGCAATTCTACTTCAGACCGCCTGCCCTGAGTATTGCAAGCCTGAGTACGGACTCGGGAATATTTTCATATCTGCGTGTACAGTTCTCTTCATCTGAACCACAGCCACTGCACGAAAGCCCGCAGTATTTTCTCGGGTCAGGAAACGGCACGATCTCTTCGAGTGCTTTTCCGTTAAAATACAGTATAGATCTGTCCTTATCCTCTCCTTTCATATAATCAGTCTCAACAAAGGATAGCTCACATCCGTGTGAAGAGAAAAGTCCCTTCATCTCATCAACCACCTGTGAAACAGCACGGTCTGTGTCCGAACACCTGACAGGAGGTACGGGGGGCACCGTCACCGGATGACACCACTCAACAACAAGGTCGTTCATCAGTTACTCCTGCCCGAATTCTTCATCAATCCACACTGAGATTTCATCCCTGACATTCCTAAACACTGCTATGATCTCATTATCAGAACCACGAGATCCGTATGGATCAGGGAAGGTCTTATTCAGGACTCTGCCTGAAGCAGGCAGAAGGGTGCAGCCGGCATCGCCACAGTCAGATAACTGCACTACCAGATCAAACGACTGATCCATATATTCAAGCAGTGGTTTCGGAGCTTTCTCCGGGATCTCTATGCCTGTCTCTTTCAGAACAGCGATAGTGTTTGGATGTATTTCACCAGAAGGGCTTATTCCGGCACTGAATGCCTCATATCTATCGCCATACCGGCTGTTGAGTATCGCCTCTGCCATCTGTGAACGCCCTGCATTATGTGTGCAGACAAAAAGGACACGTTTTTTCATATATATTCCCCCTGTACAGGATCTCTGTTATATTTGATAGGACTTACGCAGAATAAAATTCCATCCACAGGATCATTACATGATTAAAACACAATAAAAACAGAGGGATAAAACAGAAAAGCCCCTGAGTATTTAGCTCAGGGGTAGTTCACTTCTTCAGTTTTTCAATCTCTTCTTCTACTTCCCCATATCCTTCTTCATAGTACTTCTTCTCGTCAGGTGCAAGTTCGTACAAAAGCCTTAAAAATTCTCCTGCATGAACTCTCTCCTCATTGGCGATGTCAGTTAGTACTTCTTTTGCGAGTTCATTGTCTGTTGACTCTGCAAGCTGCATATAAAGCTGGACAGCTTCATATTCTGCTGAAACCATGAAACGGACTGCCCTGATAAGTTCTGCATCGGTCAGTTTTCTGTCGTTTGCAAGGCCTGCAAATGGTGATCCAAAATCCGGCATATTTTTTTCCTCCAGTTATTATAATGCCTAATAGAATCTTTATATATTTATGACTTATCCATAACCTGTCTCAAAAAAATATTGCGTATTTTGCTCTGTACATTACTCCGTGATCTCTCATCTAAACGTGTATGGGGCTGACACCCAGGATATGTTTATCACAGAACCAGAGATCCCTGAAAGTCCGGTTTTTGACTACAGATCTAACTTTTCGCCACTACACCGGGTATGCGATCTTCTTCTCAATTACTCCCACCGCTACAGTTGCCACAGAGACGATAATAAGATAGATCAGACCAACGATGGCAAAGACCTCGAAAAAATCAAAGTACCTTGCTGCAACAATCTTGCCGGCACCTGTAAGCTCAATCACAGTCACCATGTACGCAAGTGAAGAATACTTGATCAGGTATATAAATTCATTGAGAATACCGGGCAGTGCCCGTCTCAGCGCCTGAGGAAGCACGATAGCTCTTATTGCCTGCATCCTTGTCATCCCGAGCGCCTGTGCCGCAATCATCTGCCCTTCTTTTACTGATGAGAGAGCACCGCGTATATATTCTGAGTTATAGGCGCCATTACAGAGAATAAAACCGATGACGGCCGCTACAAAAGGAGAAAACTTAATCCCAAGAGACGGCAGGCCATAATACAGGATTAAGAGAAGAAGAATCAGAGGACATCCTTTAAAAAAGACCACATATGAACGGCAGAGATATGCTATTTGCGGATTCCCATACGTCCGCCCGACAGCAATGAGAACTCCTGTAAGAAAACCAAAAGGGGCCGCTGTAGCAATCAGAGCCAGTGTGACAAGAGTGCCGTCAAGAAGTGCCGGTAAGAGCACCTCTGCAAAGAATTGTATATCACTCATAATCCGGACAGTCTATTCGTTTGGATATTCAAAACCACCAAGGAATTTTCGTGTTCTCTCAAATGAGGGATCATTTGCCACCTGATCAGGTGAACCCCTCTCAACGATACGCCCGTCTTCCATAAACAGAATCTCATTTGCAACAGACCTGGCAAAATTCATCTCATGGGTGACAATTAACATTGTCATACCCTGATTTGCAAGCTTCTTTATCACTTCCAGCACTTCCTTTGTAAGTTCAGGGTCAAGTGCGGATGTCGGTTCATCAAAGAGCATTACATCAGGGTCCATGGCAAGAGCACGGGCGATAGAGACACGCTGTGCCTGCCCGCCTGAGAGTTCTGCCGGATAATGGTCAGCCCATTCTTCCATTCCGACACGGCTAAGCTCCTCCATTGCCTTCTTCTTTGCATCCTCCCTGCTCATCCCTTTTACCTTTATTAAGGCAACTTCCACGTTTTTGATCGCTGTCAGGTGGTCAAAGAGACAAAAATTCTGAAAGACCATCCCCATCTTCTGCCTGAAATAGTTGATCCTCTGGCCGGAATTTGTGACCTCCTCACCATTAAGCCAGACCCTGCCACTGTCTGGTGGTGTCAGCTGGTTGATACAACGCAAAAGTGTACTCTTGCCTGTTCCTGAGGGACCGATAAAGACCTTGGACTCACCCTTCCTTACACTGAATGAGACAGACTTCAGGACCTCAGAACTGCCATAGGATTTGCTGATATCTTTAACTATCAGAATATAATCTTCATCTGCCATCTC
>DAOVRB010000255.1 GCA_030628325.1 Methanomicrobiaceae archaeon
AACAGCTGTTGTAATGAAATTGACAACTGTCATTGAGGAAGAATCACCTGTGTTCAGGGCAGATCACCCATTTATATTCCTCATACAGGACAATGAAACAGGAAACATTCTCTTCATGGGAAGGATTTCAAACCCCGAAGAACCCTGATTTTTTAATGCCGGTTTTATTCTCCGGACTACACACCATTTTTAACATGATGAGCAGGAAGTCCCTCTGCGTAAGCGGGAGGTAGTTCACAATAGCAAATCCTAAAAAACCCGGAAAAAATGATGGCTATAAATCCTAAATGAATCAGGAGAATTCTAATCCCCGGAGAACTCCGGGTAAACCAGCACCTGATAAAAAAAGGTATAAAAAAATCACATCTTACATCTTTTGCATCTTTGCAGCTTTCTTCTTTCGTTCGATATTCTTTTTTACTTTTTTTAAGCGGAACAGGTTCTCTCTCTCCCGCTCATCGATTGCTATTTTGATAAATTTTGCTTCTTTTCTCAATTCAGGGATGAGTATCTGCTCAAGGGCATTTACTCTCCGTCTTGTCATCTGAATCTCCCCGCCAAGTCTTCTCAGAGCGGTCTCTGTCTCTGCAAGTTCAATTATTAAATCCAGTTCGGCTTCAAATCTTTCTGCTGTTTCATCTATCCTTCCACTTACCCCTACGATACTATAACCCCTCTCAAAAATGCTCCGTGAAACGCGGCGTTTTTGAATAATAGGTACCGGGACGCCCATAATATTCTTCCCTTTTATATTAAGTGATACCAGTCTTTTTGTTGCAAACGACGCGGATTTTAATGCGATTGGGTCGTCAACAGCCTGGGCTGCCAGTAAGGAACGGTGGGCATCATCGGCAATCATCTCCAGTTCTTTGCGGGATTTAGAGACTGATCCCATGATAGAGAAAAATTCCCGGATGAGTGCGTCCATCTTCTCCTTTAATAAATCTTTTCCCTGTTCAGCGAGCTTAATCTGTTCTCTTTTCTTTATAAGCTCCATTCTGGTCGGGTTAACCTGTTCCATACTTCAGCCCTCAATCCTGTTATGACTGGTATTTCTGAATATATTCCAGCTTTATTCTTTTTAATTCCGATTCCGGGAGCATGGAAAAGAGATCCCAGGCAATTTTCAGGGTTGTCTCAATACTCCGGTTCTCATCTTCCTGAGAGATGAAGACCTTCTCAAATTCATCTGAAAAGTTCAGATATATTTTATCCAGTTCAGATAATGCCTCTTCACCAACGATGGCAACGAGTCTTCGTAAATCTCTCCCATAGGCATAGGAGGCATAGAGCTGATCTGCCACACCCCTGTGGTCCTCTCTCGTTTTTTCCGGACCAATCCCCAGGTTCATAAGTCTGGATAAACAGGGGAGAACATCAATGGGCGGATTTACACCTCTCCTGTAGAGATCACGGGAGAGAACAATTTGCCCTTCAGTGATATATCCTGTCAGATCAGGTACAGGGTGGGTAATGTCATCATCCGGCATACTTAAGATCGGAATCTGGGTAATAGACCCTTTTTTCCCTGCAATTCTGCCAGCCCGTTCGTATATGGATGCAAGATCCGTATACATATACCCAGGATAACCCCGCCGGCCGGGGACCTCTTCTCTCGCAGTAGAGATTTCACGCAGAGCCTCGCAGTAGTTTGTCATATCTGTTAAGATCACGAGTACATGTAGATCATGGGTATATGCAAGATATTCTGCGACCGTCAGGGCACAGCGTGGTGTGGCAAGCCTCTCTATTGTGGGATCATCTGCAAGATTAAGGAAAAAGACCACCCTTTCAAGTGCACCTGTTCTCTCAAAATCCTTCATGAAAAAAGAGGCTTCCTTATAAGTGATCCCCATTGCCGCAAAGACAACCGCAAATTTCTCTCCTTCACCAAGGACCTGTGTCTGCCTTGCGATCTGGGCCGCAAGTTGATTTGCCGGCAGACCTGAACCTGAAAATATCGGGAGTTTCTGACCCCGGACAAGCGTATTTAATGCGTCGATGGCAGAGACCCCTGTCTGGATGAAATCAGCAGGTTTGTCTCTTGCATAGGGGTTTATCGGCATTCCGTTAATATCTACTCTGTCTTTTGGGATGATATCAGGTCCTCCGTCCCGCGGGTTTCCGACACCATCAAAAACCCTTCCGAGCATGTCAGGAGAAACATCTATCTTTGCCGGTTCACCTGTAAATTTAACCCGGGTCTCCAGACTGTCTATCCCGCTTGTACCTTCATAGACCTGTACAACTGCAAGCTCCTTTGAAATATCCAGGACCTGACCTGTCCTCTCTTCTCCATCCGGAAGGGTAATTCTGGCAGTCTCCCCAAATGAAACATCTTTGGTTTTTTCAACGAAAATTAAAGGACCTGAGACATAATTTATTGTTTTATACTCTTTTGAGAGCAGGCTTTTGGGCGTCATGCCTCTGCCTCCAGAGATCTGATGCCCACCTTAATTTCTTCAATAAGTGCTTTTATCATGGAAATATCGTCCAGCTCCTTCATTCTGGAAATTTCTGTTTTTTGAGGCAGTTCCAGTATCTGTTTTAAGGAAATTCCACTGTTCATAGCCTCATTTGCTGCTTCATAAAATGTGTAGATCACTTTTAGCATCAAATATTGTTTATCCAGAGGACAGAAACTGTCTACCGGGTCATATGCGCTCTGTTGTAAGTAATCTTCCCGCAGCATCCTTGTTACTTCCAGAATTACCTTCTCACTCTCAGGCAGGGCATCCGGACCTACCAGCTGGACAATTTCCTGTAATTCAACCTCCTTTTGCAGGAGATACATCGTTTTTTCTCTTAATTCTCTCCAGTCAGGTGAAACATTCTCTGTAAACCAGTCCTGAAGAGTATCGATGTACAGAGAATAACTTTTTATCCAGTTTATTGCCGGAAAATGTCTCCTGTTCGCCAGATTTGTATCGAGTGCCCAGAATGTTCCTGCTATTCTCAGTGTGTTCTGTGTTATCGGTTCAGAAAAGTCGCCACCCGGTGGTGACACTGCACCAACTATTGTAACCGAACCTATCTTTTCACCCGACCCCAGGCAGGTAACTCTTCCAGCC
>DAOVRB010000304.1 GCA_030628325.1 Methanomicrobiaceae archaeon
ATTATGAGAGAAGTAGCAGTTGTTGGAATTGGTCTCACCGAATTCGGTGAGAAATGGGGCACATCCTTTCGGAATCTCTTTGTTGAGGCAGGGGCACTGGCGCTTGAGGATGCCGGTATAGGCGGTGAGCAGATTGATGAGATCTTTGTCGGTAACATGAGTGCCGGGCGTTTCGTCGATCAGGAGCACATTGGCGCACTGATTGCCGATTATGCCGGACTGACCAGAAACCACATCCCGTCCACACGTGTTGAGGCGGCCTGTGCATCCGGTGGCCTTGCGTTCCGTCAGGCAGTCACCACAGTTGCAAGCGGTATGCAGGACATTGTAGTTGCGGCAGGTGTTGAGAAGATGACCGATGTAGGTGGCAGTGTCTCAACCGATGCCCTTGCAGCGGCAGCAGACCGTGAATGGGAGGGTGCGGTTGGTGCAACTTTCCCCTGTCTGTACGCGATGATTGCAAGAGACTACATGCAAAGGTATGGGTTAACACGCGAACAACTCGCGATGGTTGCAGTCAAGAACCACAAAAACGGTGCAAAAAATCCAATGGCGCAGTTCAGAAAAGAGATCACAATTGATACTGTTCTTAACTCCACTCTTGTTGCAGACCCGCTCAGGCTCTTTGACTGTTCACCTGTGACCGATGGTGCGGCAGCAGTTATTGTATGTCCGCTTGAGATGGCACGCGAGTTTACTGACACACCGGTTAAGGTGCTGGCAAGTACCCAGGCGACTGACACGATTGCGCTACATGACAGGCGTGATATCAGCACTCTTGATGCAACTGTTGCGGCAGGGAACCGTGCATTTAAGATGGCAGGTCTTACACGAGGGGATATTGATCTGGTTGAGGTGCATGACTGTTTCACGATTGCTGAACTCTGTGCAATTGAGGATCTTGGCTTCTGTAAGAAGGGAGAGGCAGGAAAGCTTACAGAAGACGGATACACGGCACTTGACGGTGACCTGCCCATCAATCCGAGTGGTGGTCTGAAGGCATGCGGTCATCCGGTAGGGGCAACCGGTATCAAACAGATCTGCGAGATTGTCGAACAGCTCCGGGGTGAAGCGAAAGGCCGTCAGGTAGATGGTGCGAAGATTGGTATGGCCCAGAATGTGGGCGGTACCGGTGCCACTGTTGTCTGTAATATTCTGGAGGTGCTCTGAGATGTCGGTTCCAAGGTTCTGGAGAAAACAGCCACAGCGTTATAATCTCATAGGTACAAAGTGCGAAACCTGCGGGAAATATTTCTTCCCGCCCCGTTCACTATGCCCTGAGTGCCGCAGAGACGGAAAGATTGTTGAACACGAGTTCGGTGGAACCGGAAAGGTTGTTACGTACTCAGTAGTCCGAACGACAAGTGAACAGTACGATATGCTGACACCTTATGTGATCGCAATTATTGAACTGGATGAAGGGACAAGGATGACCGCACAGGTTGTCTGTGAGAATCCACAAGAGGATGTGTATATCGGCATGCCGGTAAAGAAGGTCTTTAGAAAGATTGTTACAGATGGTGAGAGCGGGGTTATCGCGTACGGCACGAAGTTTGTGGCAGCCTGAATAAATTTATAGTCGGAAACCAGACTTCAGGTCAGGAAAAGATCCCCAATCTCTCCTGACATTTTTTTTGATTTTTCCGGTAATGGCCGGGGGAATTGCTGTTGATTTTACAGGACTTTTTTGACTTTTTTCGTAACGATGATATCATACACGGTATGGTACATTGCAGGAGAGTACGACCTGATCCGCCGCTCACGGATATCTCCGTCTGTAAACTCTCTGAGCAGAGGGAGCATCTCTCCCTCTGTTTCCTGAAGTGTGTAATAGTGTATTGTGCCCCCCTCCCGGCAGAGTTGAAAGGCAGGTCTTAAAAATTCCGTTGATGTCATGGGGAGATTCATAATAATCCGGTCAAAATAAGCCGGATGGAATATTTCATTCAGGTGGCTGGCGTCTGCAAGCATCGGGATTACGTTTCTGCACCTGTTTAGTCTGATATTATCTGTCATCAGGTGAATTGCGCCCGGGTTTATATCGCCTGCAAAGACAACTCCGGCTTTTTTTGCAAGGGTAACTGCAAACGGGCCGACACCTGCGAACATATCTAAAACACGCTCGTCGTTTCCCATTATTCTGAGAATCCGCTGCCTCTCGTTTGCGAGTCTTGCGGAAAAGTAGGCAACAGAGAGGTCGATATCAAATCTGAGTCCGTATTCTCGATGTCGTGTTTTTGTCGTTTCTTCGCCTGCAAGGACTGAAAACTCCCGTGTCCTGTACTCGCCCCCGACCGGGCTGTCTGAGTGCAGTACAGAGTGGATTACAGGGCGTGAATTCAGCAGATCTTCTGCCTCTTCTCTGTTGTTGTTCTGTATGACGGCAATCCCGCCAATGAGTTCGTGGCGGGGAAGTTCTGTTTTTTCTTTCAGGGATTCAAATTCTAAGCGCACTGCGTCCTCTATTTTCTCTGTGACCGGGAAGAGGACATAATCACCCTCATGACCTGGTCTGAGTCTCCTGTCAAGTATGCCTTCTGCTATTAGTTCCCGTCTTTTCTTCTCTGCCTGTTTACCTGATACCCTGCAGCACCACTGTTCAACTGCCATTATCCAATCACTATATATCTTATTTATTACG
>DAOVRB010000049.1 GCA_030628325.1 Methanomicrobiaceae archaeon
AAACATTTCGCTGTACAAAAACCGAGATGAGAATTCTTAAGTCATTCACCTGACGTGCAGGGTTGCCGTTGCCGGTAAAAAGAGAGAACTCATCTGGATGTGATGAGAGAATGGAAGAGAGAATAACTGATGCTTCTGCATCCGATATCATGGTTTGTAAGGTGGAATGACTATCAAAAACCGAATCAGCAAAACCGGAAACTGTAGTGATATTGTCAGGAATTATAGTGTGTCCTTCTGTCTCCAGTTTCTGCCTGATTTCACGGGCGAGACGGGCCGTTGGAAGAATGATTACAGTCCCAAAGGGATCTTTCTCTGCAGAAGTAAGGAAATTGTTAATAAACTCATCCGCCCCTCCCCCCGGAAGTGTCCTGTAAAGAATAGTGTGTGCCATCCGGTTTGATCTCCCATCTTTGAATGTTAAGTGTTTATTCGCCGTTGGTTAATATTAATTATAGTCGAAAACCAAACTCCCAGGAATGTTTGGTTTTCTCCTTATAGTGCAAACGTTTGCCACTATATTGACCCTGTGGTGTGAAAGTAATGCATCTGTTAGCATGAAAGAAACTTCACCTGTTTTCCTGAATGATTTTTAAGATATTTACCGGAGAACTGAAAACAGGCAGATCAGCATTGCACCGACTGAATCATGGCACCATGCACCATGAGTTCAGCTCAGAAAAATAACAGAAGTTAGAGGATGAGAATGGTGGTGAGGATTTGATATTATTTCCAGTTACTATTTTTTAGTTTTCCTTCCGGCCAGAGTATTGCTTAGCAGTTTATGGATTTTTGTCGCAACTTTTTCAGTCATTTCAAGGGCAATTTCGTCATTTAAGATATCACCCACGTGGTAACCTCTGCCATTGACATATCCGAGGTAGCAAAATTCATGGCTGTTAACAAAACCTTCAAGAGTCTCAAGCGTCCTGTCACACCCACGGTATGCACATACGGCCACTACAATTGCGTGTTTGCCCGCCAGTTTCCTGTCATGATACAGAGAATATGTCCTGTCCATAAAGTTTTTGACCTGACCACAGACATCATAGTAATATGTGGGAGAACCAAGAATTAAAACATCACACTCTACCACTTTTTCTGCGATCTCCTCCCAGTCATCGGAGATAATGGTACACCATTTGGATTCTTTACACTTTTCGCAGCCAATACACGGTTTTATCTCTTTGCCTGAAAGAGAAACAAATTCAGTTTCAATCTCATCACACCCGTTCTCTGTTACATGTTCCAGTATTTTTTGGATGAGAATTGCAGTATTCCCGTTTTTCCTCATACTGCCTGAGATCCCAAGCACTTTCATAATACTGTATCCTTGATTTTTAGTTATTTGATACTTGTGTTGATTGCATTAGTCAATACAGAGACTGCCAAATCAGATCTTTTCTGGTAAACAGACTCATGATATCCGGTCCGCAGATCAACACACTCACATCAATAATTGCGGATCATATTAGTCGGTTTGACAGGCCCTATAACTTTCAGATGCACATTTGGACTCCGGAAGAGGGCAGGAATTCCTGTAAAAGAGGTGTTACCCCCACCTTCATCAAACTGTGCATGAACGCTTACGCCTCATCCACGTTTTCATCCCATATATGAGCTCATCAGCATTCTCTGTGCGGCTGCGATGTGCTCGCTGCCTCTTTCCCTGACAGGCATCTCGTGCCCGGGGTAGAGTTCATCCACATCAAGTTCTCCAAGCCTCTTTAACGATGCCTTCAGATCATTCACACTGCCTCCGGGGAAATCAAAACGGCCGAATCCTCCGTTCGTAAATACAGTATCGCCTGAGAAGAGTATCCTGTGCTCCCGTGAGTAGAGACTGATACTCCCGGGTGTATGGCCCGGCGTGTGCAGTACCTCAAGTCCCCCAACTGTGTCACCATCAGAAAGGATGATATCAGGTTCTATCACAGGGAGGCGTGCGCCGAACATTAATGAAAGGTTTTGCCCTCCATCATTGAGTCCGTCTGCATCAGCGGCGTGTACGGCAATCTTTGCATCGCACATATGTGATATTTCAACAACATGTGCGATATGGTCAAAGTGGCAGTGCGTAAGAACTATGACCTCAATATCTTCCTTATGCGGGCTGACGGCCATCGGCAGTGCACCCGCGTCTATGAGAATATTTTCATACACATACGCATTTGCGTAAAAATCCTGACCCGGAATCCATTGGACTGGCATGAATAATAATAAGGTTTACAGACAAATTTATGTTATGCAAACCCTGATTCGGGAATGTCAGAATGGCATCCCTCCGGAACTCAAAAAAGTCGCACGTGAAGAAGGACTTTCTGCCGATAAACTGGCAAAAGGCATCACAAGTGGCCGTATTGTAATTCCGGCAAACCCAAGGCGGGAGCACACCCTTACTGCAATTGGTGAAGGGTGCAGGGTAAAAGTCAATGTGAATATCGGAACCTCAGGAGTACGGTGCGACCCGGACCTTGAGATGGAAAAGGGCAGAACTGCACTCAGAAACGGTGCAGATGCCTTAATGGACCTCTCTACCGGGGGAGACCTCACAGAAATCAGAAAGAATATTCTCACCTTTGATACCACCGTCGGCACAGTGCCGATATATGATGCGATCAGGAGAGCCGGTAGTGCGGTTGATATTGATTCAGACCTGCTCTTCAATACAATACGCGATCACTGCAGAGAGGGTGTTGACTTCCTGACGCTTCACTGTGGCGTGAATCTGCAGGCGCTTGATGCGCTTAAAAAAGACCCGCGGACGATGGGCGTCGTTTCACGGGGCGGGGCGTTTCACACCGTGATGATGGCGACATCGGGTGAAGAGAATCCCCTGTACTCTGAGTATGACTATCTTCTTGAGATCCTTGCCGAAGAGGATGTAACAATTTCACTCGGTGACGGTATGCGTCCCGGTGCTGTTATTGACGCAGGCCGGCGTGCAAAGACGACCGAGTACCTGACACTCGGTGAACTCGCGCAGCGTGCAGAGGAGGCAGGTGTCCAGAGGATGATTGAAGGTCCGGGTCACATGCCGGTTGACCAGATCGCGTACAATGTGAAGATAATCAAAGAACTGACCAGTTATGCACCTCTCTATCTGTTAGGTCCGCTTGTCACCGATATCGTGCCCGGATACGACCATGTCACAGGTGCAATTGGCGGTGCAATTGCGGCAATGAACGGTGCTGATTTCCTCTGCATGGTCTCCCCTGCAGAGCACCTTGCACTTCCGGACGTGCATGACATAGAGGAAGGGACAAGAGTTGCAAAGATCGCCGCCCATGTTGGTGACACTGTCAGACTCGGAGATGCATGGTTTGATGAAGGAGAACGGCAGATGGCAGTGGCACGCCGAAAACTTGACTGGAAAGAGCAGTTTTCCATTGCCATGTTCAGTGATCACGCCCGAAAGATCCATGAGAGGGACGGTGAACTTGACACCTGTTCGATGTGCGGGGACCTCTGTGCTCTCAAACTCGTAGAAGATGTCCTTGAGATGAAAGAAGAATAATTTTTTTTGACTCTTCTCTATTTTTCTGATGAAAACGTGCATGACCTCTCAAGGTCACGCACTGTTTGATGAAAGTGACATTTGCCACATTCATGTTAATACCCCCTTGGTGCGAAATCTGAATGAGTTGGAAATGGCGGAGAGAAAAGACTGTGGAAGCACTCTGATGAGCAGATCACACAGGTTCTCCAACGGAAGGGTAAAGCTACACTCCGGGACGGCGTCGGGCCTGGTGGTTGAGAGGTAAAAATTACAGGATTCCTTTTTCGGAGTAGATTGTAATCAAATCTGTCTCATTCAAATGGCAATCGACAACATCTTCAAACTGAGATTTTGTCAGAGAGGTCTGTTTTGCCATAGAACCAATTAATCTGTCACTAATCTCTTTACTCCCATGACTGACTTTCGTGTGAATTGCAGTTTTTTTACCGTTATAATAAAAAATAAGTATTTTATGATCTTTATTAACTTTTTGAAACCCTTTTTTTAACAGAGCCCTCTGTATTTTAGAATTTTTCCGGGATGCCATCAGAAATCCTCAACAAAAATATTCTGAAGCTTTTCTCTCAGTAAAATGGCCCCCCCGGTCAGATTTGAGATGTCTTCTTCAACATATTCCTCAAAGAGAATCTTTAATTCTTCACTTATTAATGCCATACCACTTTTCAGATTGTTTGCTACAGCGAGGAGTTTGAAATCATCATTGGATATGATATAGCTATCACTCTCGTCTTCGTAATCAGTATGAAGCGTTATTGGACAGGCGAGTTTTTTGATATCCCCCTCACCAAAATCAACTTCCGAAAGAGTCAGCGAATCTACAACTTTCAGAGCAGATTTATCATTGAACTCAAGAAATACGGAACTCTTCTTCTTTTCCATCATGCCGGACATTGTAACAAGTTTTGTTAGATTCTGAAAAATTGTATTCTGCAATTCAGCTTCGAATTTACATATCACTTCTCCATCAGGAGTATCAATAATACACTGGCGCTTCCGATCAGCCCTAAATTCAATTAATCTGCCAGTTATTATTCCTTTATATTTTTCCGGAGCTTTTTTTATTGCGTTCTGAAGAATTGATTTTCTTTTTGGATCGAAATCAATTGGTCTTTTTGAATTAAATCCAATATTAAAGGAATATTCAGATTTTTCATCAGGCCAGATGGATTCTAATTCTTTAAGACACCTGTGGACCCGGAATTCATCAGGTAATGTCTCAAAAATATCTGAATAAATGTCATCTTTATCCGCTGAAATCTCTATGATATCCTTTGTCATTTTGAGAGCACGTTCACCAATAGTTCCTTGTTCCGGAAATTCCGGAAAGGGGAGTGGTGTCTGGGAATCAGACAGGGTAATTGTTGCGCCAAAGCTACTAAACTTTAGATCTTTGACAACAAGATCGCATCTTTTTTTTACGGAATTTGGAAAATTGCCCCCTGTACGGTAGTTATTGCCCTCAAGGAAATCTCCCGTTATGTACATCAGGCTCTGGAGCATATGGAGATAATCAGAGATAACTGATATCGAAACCGCGGATTGTGATTCCTTATTCGAGGTAATAAAAACCTCAATTTCCCTGATATTTTTTTTCATAGGTCTCCTGATATAGTTCTCACCACAAATTGTGGTTTCACACCTGAGCTTTCAGATGAACTGACAAATGAGCTATGTGCTGTAAAATTACATAAGGGTAGTGATGTCAGGTGAGGTAACAATTCCGATAGTAGAAAGTACTCTTTCGAATGAGGCTCGCCTGTACTGGAGTAAAAGGGCCATGATCTGACAAAGGGAACAAGCCAGGTAAGAAAACCAGGACCAGGGAGCACTGATCACATACCTCCCAGCCGTACGGAACGGCTGCCCCGCACGTTACATTTCCACTCTTCTTACATTCCCACGGATATATGAACAGATTACTCCCGCAGTACAGAGAACCGCAGCAAAAGCAAAGGCGATATGGATGCTCTGAAGCAGTTCGGAGTGAGATGCAGCGGTAATCTGCACCTGTCCTATGATAACCGAGAAGATCATCATGGCAATACCCATTGAAAGCATCTGCCCTATCAGGCGCATCGTCCCGGTCATGCCGGACGCAACACCATAATGTTCTGTTTCAACAGAACTCATAATCGCGTTCATATTCGGAGACGAGAAGAAAGCCAGACCTGAACCGAGCAGCATCAGAGTTCCGATAATTACCAGAAGCGGTGTATCTTCTGCAAGGAAGAAGAATGCTGCGAGACAGACAGCTGTAATACCCATTCCTGCGGATGCAACGACTCTCGGCTCGAGTATATCCGAGAGTCTGCCTGCAAACGGGGAGAAGACAGCCATCATCACAGGTTGTGCAATAAGCACAAGACCGGCGGTCATCGGGTCAAAACCGCGATTATACTGGAGGTACAGACTCATGAGAAATGCCACCGATGCCGTCGCACTGTAGTTTATCAATGCTGCAAGGTTTGACAGGGTAAATGTCCTGTTGCCTGAGAAGAGACGGATGTTAAGGACAGGACTTTCCACACGGAGCTCATGGACGATGAATGTTACAAAGGCAATAGAGGCGACGCCGATTAAAGCAAAACCTATTACTGAAGGGATGAGTGAAAGACCGTATATGAGAGAGAAAAGCATAATCCCGTATATCAGTGCACCGGTGCTGTCAAACGGTCTTCTCCTGCGATCTCCCCACTCTTCTTTGATTCCTGTTACAACCAATATGAGCGTGAGGAGACCTGCAGGCACGATTATGAAAAATATGCTCCTCCAGCCGAATGCAACAGTAAGAACCCCGCCAATTAACGGACCTGCCGAAAGGCCGATGTATACCGCTGCAACTGTTATGCCAAACACCCGTCCCCTCTCAGAAGCAGGAAACGCGTAACTGAGTATTGCAATCCCTGTGGCGTAAATCATCGCCCCTCCCAGACCAAGCAGGACTTCGCAGGCAATCAGCACTGGTGCAGAAGTGGCAAAACCGCAGAGAAACGCGGCAATAGTGAAAATGCCCACTCCTATGGTAAAAATCCGTTTTAACCCATACATATCAGCAATGCGTCCGACAGGCACAAGAAAAACGGCTGAAGTCAGGAGATACACTGTAGGTATCCACCCGAGGGTGACTGCATCCACACCGAATTCCATACCTATGAGCGGGAGGGCGATATTGGTCGCAGATCCGATATATGGAGTGATAAATGAGGCCAGCGTAACGGCAATGAGAATGATTCTCAGTTCAGCCCTGCTGATTTTGCGATCCGCAGGTGTGCCTGTTATTATGTTGCCAGCCACTATTTTGACACCTCTATCCCTTTATTCAGATCAATTAACCGTTTTGTGTACACACGTGCCCAGATGAACGCGACCCCTGAACAGATGGTATTTCATGCAAGAAGTCCCCACCAGACACCGAAAAGGCCCCACCCGAATATGACTGCAAAGAGCCATACAAACAGAGGGGCGAGTATGATAGTCCTCAGTATGGTAACGATTAATGCATACATCCCTTTACC
>DAOVRB010000088.1 GCA_030628325.1 Methanomicrobiaceae archaeon
CCAGATAGGTACAGATATACGTGACGTGAAGGCATACCTGCGCCCGGACGGGAACTATGCCGAAGTCCGGGACAGTGGCGATTATCTCCTTCTGACAAATGCAGTTCTCATGATTGAAACAAAAGAGGGATCCACGTGACACTGATACTGGAGGCAGAGGGTCTCTGCAAGAGATACGAAAATCACCTTACTGTATTAAACGGCGTTGACATTGCTGTTGAAGAAGGAGAGTTCATAACAGTTATCGGACGCAGCGGGAGTGGCAAGAGCACGCTCTTAAACATTGTCGGGTGTCTTGACAGCCCGACTTCAGGAACCGTCCGTATCGGAGGGAGGGAGGTGAACTATGATGACAACGCGTCCCTTGTGAACTTCCGCAGGCACTCTCTTGGTTTTGTCTTTCAGCAGTTCAATCTCCTGCCTCTGTTAACAGCGTCTGAAAATATCGAATATCCGCTCCTCTTTACCGGGCACACACGGAATGAGCGGAAAAAACGTGCAGAAGAACTGCTTGCTATTGTCGGCCTTGAGGACCGGGCCAGCCATTTCCCCCCCCAGTTATCCGGCGGTGAACAGCAGCGGGTTGCAATCGCCCGGGCACTTGTGAACAGATCGCCCCTTCTCCTCGCTGACGAGCCGACCGGCAACCTCGATTCGCAGACGTCCTTTGAAGTGTTTAAGCTTATGCAGGAGATAAACCAAGAGCATGAGACGACATTTATTGTAGTCACCCATGAACGGGAATTCGGCTGGTATTCCAACCGCACCATTGAGATTAAGGACGGGAAGGTGGTTGTATGATCGGAAAATACATTGAATTTGCAAGAATTGCCGCCCGTCAGGTGATGCGGAAACGCACGAGATTCATACTGACAGTATTGGGAATAGCAATCGGCGTTGCGGCGGTTGTGGGAATTATCTCTCTCGGTGAAGGTATCCGGGCCCAGTCAGTCACCATGATTGAAGAGCAGTCTGATCTTACGCTTCTTGAAGTGACCCCGGGTATGCGGGACGGTACACAGATACCACTTACCAGTGCAAAGACACGTGCTCTTGGAATAATCCCCCACGTCTGCGCCTCTGCGGGGGTGGTCAGGGATGCGTATTCGACCGGTCAGCAGACCTACCTTGGCATAACAGGTATCAGCACTGCTGAGATGGAAGGGGTCTTTTCACCTGCCTACTATTCAGGCGGATCATTTGGGACAGGCACCAGCGAAGTAGTGCTCGGATATGATATTGCAGACAAACTCCGGCGTTTTGAGGGTATCCGTCAGGGGGATACCTTTTCGGGATTTGTGCGGGAGTACGACGAGTCAGGTATGCCAGATGATACTGAGACCAGACTCACGGTCGCAGGCGTTCTCGTGGAGAGGGATGATCTCCTTGATGATATGGTGTTTATGGATGCCGGGACAGTGCAGGCGGTCCGTAGCGGTGAGACAGGATATGACACAGTCTACCTGAGAGTTGATACTCCTGACAACGTTTTTTACGTCGTAGAAGAGGTCCGTTCACTCGGTCTGGATGTCCACGGGGCGTTTGAGGAGATAGAATCGATTAATTCACTGATGGACATCCTCATCCTCGTCCTTTCGTTCTTTACCGGCATATCGCTGATTGTCGGTGTCCTTATGATCATCAATACGATGGTCATCTCTGTCTTTGAACGCACCCGTGAGATCGGTGTCACAATGGCGGTGGGAGCATCGCAGCGGGATGTTATGGCCTTAATTCTCTTTGAGTGCCTGTACATCGGTTTTGTCGGCGGTATTTGCGGTGATCTCCTTGGGATTCTCTTTTCCGGAGCTATTAACACAATAGGGAAGACATTTGTGATCTCTCATCTCGGTGAGAGCTTCTCATTCTTTGCAGGGGCGGATATTACACTCGTCACCCCTTCTCTCCTTCTCCTCGGAATGGTAATCGCCATTGTGCTCTCGCTCCTGTCAGGCATATACCCTGCATACAGGGCAGCCCACTTAAACCCTGTGGAGGCGTTTCGTAATGCATAAACAGATGATTTCTATTGTATTTCTAATCCTTACAGTCCTCTCTCTTGCAGCGGTACCGGTAAGTGCAGACAGTTATGTCGGCGGACAGCCGCTCTCAACAGTTCAGTCAGGCACAGTTTCAGGCGGTCTGTACTCAGATGCGTATTTTGGGATCTCCGGACAGGTCTCCGGGCAGCCAAATACGATCTCAAAAACGTTCTCCCTGCCGCAGTATTCAGATATCAGCTGGGCACGCCTCTATGTTGCAGTATACTGCGGGAACATGGAGAAGAACTACCAGGGAAAAGCAGATATCAAATTTGACTCAGACGGCGACGGGACGTATGAAAAGATTCTCGGAACTGAGATCCTTGATGTGGAAAACGTCTTCCCGTCTTCAGGCGGGAGTGCCTGGGTCACAGTTAATGATCACTGCAACCGCGTTACAAGCGACTATCTGATGTGGTATGATGTCACTGCAATGATAAAAAGCCAAAATCCGGCAGCAACTGTATCCACAGGTAAGAAACCGGGATATACTGGTTTTTTTGACGGGCGTATCAAACTTATTGCGCTCGTAGTTGCCTATGAGGATGGAGATTGTGACACTATATATTACTGGGTAAACCAGGGGCACGACGTCCACACACATAATGATGAAAATTATGTGGGGGAGACTGATTTTGACACTGAAGGGAAGCCTGACGATTATGAGCAGGCAACCCTCTCTGTTATCCACATGGCCTCAACTGATGGCATATACAGATTTGCTTTCGAAGCACTCCCCGGTTCCGGTTCAGGCACATTTTTTGGCGGGCAAAATGAGTGGGATGTCTCATCTCTGGTCAGAACTGACCGGGACTGCACTCTCACATACAAAAGAAGTGATGAATATTACAAAATACCACTTGCGATACTCACCCTCACCTGCCCGGCAGAGGAAACGGGAAACATTCTTGTGACTTCGAAACCGGCAGGTGCTCTAATCTCTCTGTACAATGATGATTCCGGGGACTTTGAGGATACAGGGAAAGTGACTAACGCAACCATTTACGGCGTCCCTGTGGGTTATCATGAGATCTCTGTACAAATGGAGAACTACGAGAGCCCTTCATCTGCGTTTGTAAATGTAAAAAGCGGGGAAACCGGATCAGTACACTTTAATCTTGTTCCTGTGACGGGCACCCTTGAGATTTCATCTGAGCCTGCTGGGGCATGGGTGACAGTTGACGGGGAGAATCTCTCCGTAAAAACACCATATACTCTTGACGGGATTATTGCCGGTGAACACGTTGTTGATCTCAAAAAATCCGGATGGAAACCTGTATCAAAGACAGTATCTGTCATAGAAGATGAGACAGTAACTCTTGAATTTTATCTAGAGGCAGATTCCGGTGACCAGGAGGATGAAACAACTGATAGTACAGAGAACGGCTATGGTGGCAGGTCACTCTCACTGTACCGGACAGGCACACTCCACGGCGGGATTTATTTTGGAAATGTCAGTCTGTATACAGGCTTAATCGAACCCGGTGATTCGGTGGAATACAAAATCCCCGTAACTATTCCTCTGGGTGCAAAAGTGGATCATTCCCGTCTGTACCTGTACACCACATGGAGTCACAATGAGAAACAAAATGAGGGAACTGACCCTGAAATCGAACTCTCATGGGAAGGGACTGTCCTCCGTGCAGCTGATCAGTATTCTGACAGGAAAGGCGAAGGGGCATATGATTATGTTGTCGAGACCACTGCATATTCTCCTGTAATCAGAGAGAACGGTCCTGGCGAATACGTTGTCAGGGTAAAAAATCGCGGTCAGCCTGGTGAAGTGTTTGCTGCATACGGTCTCTTCCTTGTTGTAGTATACAAAGATTCTGCGTTGCCTCTCTCCTCATACTGGATATATGAGGGATGCGACGCCCTCCTTGCCGGTTCATCATCCGGGATTTCAACAGACGATGCAACGACCAGCGCTGAATTTTTTGGGGTTGCTGCCCCTGAGAAGGTCGCCGGTGCCAGCCTGTATCTGACTGCCACCGCTGCAACCGGAAGCAGGGGCGACGAACACAGGATTATTTTTAATGACGCTGAGTGGTGCAACCTCCTGCAGGGGGGAGGGGCTGCAATCAGCATAGCAGAGATACCTGTGGGCAACAGCTTAAAAGCAGGTGCTAATCTTTTAAAGATCAGCAGTTATATTTCAGGGAGTTCTGATGGGGATTATATGGAGAACAGGAACGCCATATTACTCGTCAGTTACATGGACGATGCCGGTCTCAGTATACCGGAAAGTACAGATGAGTCAGCCGATCCTGATACCGGCGGATCTGGTGAGACCACAAAAGGTGCAGAAGAATTCCCTGTACTATATAACAACGGACGTGCATCTGCCACCCATATTTCCGCAGACAAAGGAGCCCTTGAACTGTATATCCAGGAAGGGACTTCGTTTTTAAATGCTCAGGGTCTCCCTGTCTCATCTGTAAGTATCAGGAACATTACCGGTGATTGCGCTTTTAACAAAGAGGGGTATCTCCGGATATACCGGATAGGTCCTTTAGGTGCAACGGCAGATATACCCATTACGCTTATTGCCACTGCTCCGGAATGCAGTGGGGATAGTCGCGGACTCTCATTTTTCACTCTGAACACTACATCAGGTGAATGGTCTCTTCTTGATACAGATTATGATCACAAATCCTCTGTTCTTTCAGCCCGTATCTCCAATTCCGGAGTCATTGCCATCGGGAACTGCGAAGGCGGGAGTCCCGGCGTTGCCGGGCAGGAGAGTTCTCCTGATCTGATATCATCCTTTTTATCATGGTTTGGCGGATTGTTCTCATTCCTGTTTTCGCCGGCTGAAAAACCTGTCTCCACACCTTCAGGTACAGAAGAAATATTTGCAGAATCAACACCGGTTTCTGTCTCTGTTGGCAGTGAAAAGTCAGAGTCTGATCTTACAATCTGCTCCAATCCACCGGGTTCACTTGTATATATCGATGGTGCGTACACAGGAAAAACAACCCCGTACACCGCCTGCGGCCTCTCTCCGGGTGAGCATACTCTTATCCTGAGACAGGATGGATGGAGTGACTTTGCAGAGGTGATCTCTGTTGATGGTAATATGAAAATCATGGCAGATATGACTCCGTCCGGTTCCAGTGCAGTTGATAAGTTAAAAATTGCGGAAATTGACTGTATCTCTGAAGAGAGCCATACAGGCGGGATATATATTGATTCGTTCCCTGATGGTGCGGATATATACATCGACAACAGGAAATTTTCAGGTACAACACCCTGTATTATACACGGACTTAAGGAAGGTCTCCATACTGTCAGGCTGGATATTAAGTCGAAAGATAGTGTTTCTGAATATAATTTTGGTTCAGTTCCGGTATGGGTGTACCCTGACTCAGTCATTTATCTCTCCCGCAACGGCTTAAAAAGCCACCTTAACAGGGAGATTGAAATTGCTTCGGAATTCTATGCCGGGGACCGGTTCTCAGTAAACGGAATTTATCAGGGGAATAATGTTCCTGATGTAGCTGAACCGGATGAGGCACAGTCGGTTGTAACTCTGCTGCACAGGAATAGTTAC
>DAOVRB010000022.1 GCA_030628325.1 Methanomicrobiaceae archaeon
AAATCATTAGTGACTATATGTTCTTTAGCACCATAATCAAGGGTATTTCCGATAATTGATGCAAGTGCAAAGTCATAAAATGAGTTCAGATTGTTCTGCACCAGGTTACAGACATTTATCGCGTCCTGATTGTTTTGCTGCTTTAATTTATAATATGGATCAGAATCCCCCATTATTTTGTAGGCAAGGCGATGTACCCTGCTTGCAATTGTTGGATATGGGACGTCTTCGTGACAGATATCTTTGAGTAAGCAGGTACATTTATTGACTGCAGTGTTAATCAATTCTTCATCTTCTGATGAAAGCCTGCACTCATAACTGACTCTGGAGAGCAGGCAGTCATAGCAACCATCTGATATACGCATATATAACTCCTGTGATTAATTTATAAAAATGTGCATCGGGTATAAAATGTCAGGTACTATATGGAGAAGGTTTTACACCCAGAGGGTGTAAATCCCTGTTAAATCTGTGATTTATCACGACACCCAACATTTTTAGAAGTTTAGGTTTTGGACTATACAGGCTGAGCCAGAATGCCTTTTGACAAATTGTGATATATAACACTTCCTCTAAACAAAACCCAAGTCAGGGTTATTTTTACATAGACATGCTATTCTGGCACAGCCCGTATAAATAAAAATGGGGCCACTGCGATTCGAACGCAGGTCAGAAGACCCCCAGCCTCCTAGGATGGTCCAGGCTACCCTATGGCCCCGCCATATTAGATTAACTGATATTACATATGTATCTTGCTTTTTGATCTGGAAAATGAGTTAGATTTTGCGATCTTTAAAGATTTTTACTTTTTTTGTTAATTCTTCAATTTCTGATGATGTGACTGTCATTTTGTTTTCCAATTGATTCATTTCCGTTAATAACTGGTAAATTCTCCGGTGCATCAGGATAACCAGAAAGAGGAGTATGACAATGACAATTCCAAATAGCACGAGCAGTATCGATTCAAAAATTATCATATTTTCCTCCTGAATAATGATCTGGCTAATCTATCAAGGAATCCTTCCGTTGTAAATTTTTCATCTTCTTCGGTACCTGCTGTTATATAATCTTCTTTTCCTATGAGATCTGCTGCCAGCTTTTTAATTGCTACTGATGCATCAGAATTCGGATATTTTATAACAACGGGTGATTGATATGCTGCAGATTTTCGGACGTTTGGGTCATCTGGGATGATGCTAATTACTTTAACCCCAAGTACTTCTTCCATTTTTTGCTTACTAATCTCGGTATTCTCAAGAGTTGCCTTGTTGAGAATGACCCCTTTAACATTTCCTCCGATAAGTTCTGTAAGAATTTTTGTTTTCAGCGCATCAACCATTGATGATAATTCGGGGTTAACAACAAGGATTACTTCATCGGCAATTGCCAAGGGTATGACACCATCCCTGCTTATGCCTGCAGGAGCATCAATCAGCAGATATTCGCATGTGTCAACAAGTTCCATCAGAACTTCCCTGAGTTTTTCCGGGTCGGCATCCTGAAATCCCTTGAGAGAAATACCGCTGGGAACCACATTTACACCATTTGGCCCTTCGTAAATGGCTTCTGAAACTGGAGCTTTTCCGGCAAGCACTTCATGGAGTGTTATGGGCACATTTTCAAGACCGAGAATGAGTCCCAGGTTGGCCATGCCAATATCTGCATCCATAATACATATCTTTTTTCCGTAGCCTGCCATCATAGTTCCCAGATTAGCCGTTAATGTGGTTTTTCCTGTGCCACCTTTTCCAGATGCGATTGTATATACTTTGACCATGAAAACCTCTCTGGATTAATTAAATATTCACTCCTATATTTTTTATATTTATTGTTTGTTAGAGTCTCTCCATCTGAGCCTGTCCAGCCAGTGCTGATCTGGCAGGACACTAAATTCAAGAATCCACCTGCGATATTGCTGTTTTTCTGACATCTTTTGTATCGTTTCCATCTTTAGATTCACTTTTAATATCTTTAGATAGATTCTTGCCAGTTTCACAATCTTGTTTATCTTTTTCTTCGATTAAGTGTCCAAGATCCAATCCTCTAATGACATCCCTTAAATTTGCTCTGAGGCGATCTGACATATCTTCAATATTCATTTTTTCGAAAGTTCGAATTTGTTCATTGAAATCATCATCATCATCATAATTTCTGGGTTGTGTCTGAGCAACATTTTGAATGGCTTCAATATCTGCCGGAAATTTATCCTTTTGCAATTCCGGGATTTTTGTTTCTGAAACGGTGGTTTTTGTAAGTTTTGTTGTTTCATACAACTCATTATATTCAATACAGACATTCATCTGGAGGTAGGTAAGGGTGTATAACTCAGCGTCATAGGTATCCTCTGGTAGATCCATGAGTTCTGCAAGGGCCTGTTCTCCCCTTTTTGGTGGACAATCTGCGAGAATGCATGCTTCATCTTTGAATACAAGTGTGGCTTTTCTGTCTTCTATTAATATTATTACATATCCAAAGAATCGGGAATTTTTAAGTTCATTGATTAACAGTTTGGGTATAATGCTTTTCTTAAGTGCATAGAAATTACCTCTGGGAAGATTTAACAATTCATTGTTTTTTTCTCTTAGACTGGGGTGGGACCTGTCATTACGCGCAACAATATTATATTTTGTATTATCTGTAACACTTTTATTATTAGGCATAGTTCTCTTTATGAATGTTTTATCAGAACTGATTTTGCTTTTCTGATCCGAAGTCCTGTATTCTGTGTTAAATTCACTACTTAATTTTATCTGGGACTCTGTTTGAGAATATAGTTCTGCGCTGATTTCAGCACTCTGAATTTTTGATATTTTATTCAGAGCTTCTTTTCCGGCATATGGGGGTATTTCAGCAAGCAGACAATTTCCGTTTTCATAAACAAGTGCTGCAGTATTGTTGCCTATTTGTATTGTGCAATGCCCGGAGAATCTTCTGTCAGCTAACTCTTTTAGAAGGTTACCTATTTTTATTGATTTTTTATGGGAGTGAAATGTCCCCCTTGGCAATTGCATTATATTATATTGAATGTTGTTTTCAAGTAATAGCTTTGTTGATAAATAATATTCCCTTTGCTATGTAAATCACTTCGTGATTTGTCATCAAAACGTGTGAGGCTAACGCCTCATACACGTTTGGTATGGAAACTCCTTAAAATATGCCAGTGTATGGGTATTATGATCTTATGTCATGTCCACTATATTGACCTGGCTGTCTAAAACCTGAAAAATTAATATAATCGATTATTTTAGATGATGGGATTGACTGACGGGTAGTTTTACGAATGTGATCTGAATTATTCACTTAAATTCCATACATGCAACTTATATATAAAAATAGGAGGATCTGATTTTAATGTTAAAACTTTATATGTGATGTGATGAAAATAATTCTATTTACAGTTAAAATATTGGGGCAATATTCTGATGAGTCCGGCAGTTGATGCAAAGAAGAGTGGAGGTATTATTTTGATTGTATCGGTGGATGATGATACATTAATAACTACAATTATAAACAACTCTGTTGATATTACTTCAGTAAGGAATAAACCTGAGGATATTTCAAAAAGAATGGTGGAGGAACTGTAATGCAAACTATACTTGTTGTTGATGACAGTCCGATGATTGTTGATGTTTTTGTTGCAATGCTTGAGAGGGGTGGATTTCGTCCGATTGCAGCTTATAGCGGAGAGGAGTGTCTTACAATACTGAAAGATCTCACCCCTGATTTGATTCTGCTGGATATAATGATGGAACCCATGGATGGCTGGGAAACTCTTGAAAAAATCAAGTATGATCCCGAAATCAGGCAAATTCCTGTAATGATGCTGACTGCGAAACAGCTTACCCCTGATGAAGCACAGAAATATGGAGTGTATATTGAAGATTATATCATGAAGCCTACTACTCACAGGCAACTTTATGATGCAATTGAATATGTGCTTAAAAGGCAGGAAAAGATACGGGAAGAGGTTGAGATTGCCAAAAATGAAGGTGTTGATGACAAACTGATTGACGAATATGAACGTCTGAGTAAAAGTGCTGATGTTTCAAAACGGCTTCTGAAAATACTCGAGTCTACCTATAATATCAATGATCCTGATCTAAAGATTGGTGAAAAAATTTTCAAGGCTATAAATAGCATGAAAATGAGTATAACATTCCAGGAAGAGCGGCTAGAACAGATCCATCAGCAGTTCAATAAATAAGTTCACTTTTTTTGACTCATATAAAGTTCCTTTCTTCTTCTGATATCTTTATTTTGATATTTTTCGTGGTGTGGTGGATTGGTAAATTTGTCCACCCCATTCCTCTGAAGGATGGACTTTTTCTGCTTTATGGTGCATGGTACTGTGAGATCTGTTTTGTGGAATCAGATTCTGTCTGATTTTCCGGCGCGGCGGTATGCCATATTGTATGAGTGTAGATTGTTTTCTTTTTAAACTGCAGAAAATATTAAATGTGTGGGTGTCCTTGTTATAATGCAGTGTTGGTTGCAATGAGGGGCCTGTAGCTCAGTTAGGCAGAGCGCCTGGCTTTTAACCAGGTGGTCGGGGGTTCAAATCCCTCCGGGCCCGTTGCCACGACAGAGTTAGAGTGGCGCATTCTGTGTTTTTTTAACGGTGATGTATCTGAAAAAACTCATTAATGAGCAGGGGCAAAAGATGAACACCACATTTAATGTATTAGATCATGTGATGGTACCTGACCATCAAATTATGAGCGAGGAGGAGATTAACGAATTGTTCTCCACCTACCAGATATCCAATGAACAGTTGCCTAAGATCAATCATGATGATTCGGTTGTTAAGTCAATTGATGCTAAAATCAACGATATAATCAGGATTATTCGCGTCAGTCAGACGGCCGGAAGGTCTGAATCGTATCGTCTGGTTGTAAAGAGACCAAAGAAATAAATCTCAGGGTGATTTCTCTGATAGACCGTAAAGTATTATCTAAATCTTATTTTTCAATAGAACATGTTGCACGTCACCAACTGGATTCATATAATTATTTCCTTGAACACAATCTCCAGAAGGTTGTCAATGAACAGCGCGTTATTGAGACCGATATTGCAAGCAGAGGTAAAGACAACCTGCCTGTGTGGGTGGAACTTGGAAATATTGAAGTGAAAAAACCTGTTGTTCGTGAAGCAGATGGTTCTCAGTCCAGCTTGTTTCCCTGTGAGGCACGTCTCCGGAATCTGACTTATTCAGCACCTATCCAGTTGGATATGGTGCTGGTGCATGGTGAAGATCATCAGGATCCGATTGTTACAACAATTGGACAGTTGCCTGTAATGCTTGGTTCAAAGGCATGCAATCTCCATGGGCTCTCTGATGAGGAACGCATAGTGCATGGTGAGGATTCACATGATCCCGGTGCGTATTTCATTGTCAATGGTTCTGAGCGTGTGTTAATGACACTTGAGGATCTTGCATCAAACAAGATAATGACTGAGTTCACTGAACGTTATAGTGAACGGATCTATGTAGCAAAGGTATTTTCACAATACCGTGGTTACCGTGCACTTGTGATAGTTGAAAGAAATAAAAAGAATCTTTTAGAAGTATCATTCCCGTCAGTGGCAGGCCACCTAAGGTTTGTTGACCTGATGAGAGGACTCGGACTGGTTGGTGATCACGACATTGTCAATGCAGTATCAACTGATGAAGATGTATTGACATTCATGATGCAGAATCTTGAGGAGAGCGAGTGCGATACTGTTGAAGATGGTGTAATGTATGTTGGTAAGAAACTGGCTCCAAATCAGACCCGCGACTATCAGAAAAAACGTGCTGAATTCGTACTCGACAACTATCTGCTCCCGCACCTGAATGAACTTATGCCACCTGGTCTCAAGGAAGAAGATCCAGGATACCGGCAGGCAGTTGAAGGTGTTCGTCTTGCAAAAGCACACTTCCTTGGACGTATGGGCGAGGCCTGTTTTGATCTTGTCCTTAACAAGAGGATTATTGATGATAAAGATCACTATTCGAACAAGCGCTTAAAGCTTGCAGGTGATCTGATGGAAGACCTTTTCCGTATTTCGCTTAACAGGCTGACCCGTGATGTTAAATACCAGCTTGAAAGAGCCAGCATGCGTCACCGTGATCTCTCAATCAGCACAGTAGTCCGGGCTGATGTGCTGACAGAACGCCTTATGCATCCGCTTGCTACAGGAAACTGGGTAGGTGGCAGAACAGGTGTATCACAACTTCTGGATAGGATAGATCACATGGCTGTGCTGTCTCATCTCAGGCGTGTGATCTCACCACTGTCCCGCTCTCAGCCACACTTTGAGGCTCGTGATCTCCATCCGACACAGTGGGGACGTATTTGTCCAAGTGAGACACCCGAAGGTCCGAATTGTGGTCTTGTGAAGAACTTCGCGCAGGAAATTGAGATCAGCAAAGATGTAAAAGATCAGGCTGCTGTTGTCCGTACACTGTATTCTATTGGTGTAGATGAACTAAAGGGGGAAATACTATGAAGAAATCAAGAGTTTTTGTTGATGGTGCCCTCATTGGTCTGGTAGATGATCCTGTATCTCTGATTGACAGGGTCAGGAAAATGCGCCGCAGGGGTGAAATGTCAATACAGATCAATATTTCCTACAAAGAACATAATGGCGATATAATTGTTCACACCGACCGTGGCCGTGCACGCAGACCTTTGATTATTGTGGAAGATGGAAAACCACTTATTACAGATGATGATATTGCACGTTTGGATGCTGGTGAATATGATTTCAATGATTTCGTCTCCCGCGGTCTGATCGAATTTATTGATGCAGAGGAAGAAGAAGATCTATTTATTGCAATCAATGAAAGTGACCTGACACCTGAACATACACATATGGAGATAGATCCTGCACTTATGCTTGGAATTGGTGCAGCACACGTTCCATTCCCTGAACACAATGCAAGTCCGCGTGTTACAATGGGTGCCGGTATGATCAAACAGGCTCTTGGATTCGCATGTTCAAATATGAAACTTCGTCCGGATACACGTGGCCACCTCCTTCACTATGTTCAGAAGCCGATGGTTCACACACAGACAACTGAAGTAATCGGCTCTGATGATCGTCCGGCCGGGCAGAATCTTGTTGTTGCAATTATTTCTTACGAGGGGTTCAATATTGAAGATGCTCTTATTTTCAATAAAGCATCTATTGAACGTGGTGTTGGCCGTTCACACTTTTTCAGGACATATGATGGTGAAGAGCGCCGTTACCCCGGAGGTCAGCTTGACAAGATTGAAGTGCCTGATGAAGAGGTGTCCGGTGCACATGGTGCAGAACACTATCAGAATCTGGATACAGACGGTATTATCAATCCTGAAACAATAGTCTACGAAAAGGATGTTATTATTGGGAAGACTTCCCCGCCACGTTTCCTTGAGGAACCTGGTGGCGAACTGATTACTGTTGAAAAGCGTCGTGATACTTCTGTTACAATGAGAAGCAATGAACACGGTATTGTGGACACAGTAATTGTGACTGAGGGTGAAAATAGTTCACGTCTTATCAAAGTCTGTACCCGTGACCTGCGCATACCTGAAATTGGAGATAAGTTTGCTTCCCGTCACGGTCAGAAAGGAATTGTGGGGCTCATTACGCCGCAGGAAAATATGCCGTTTACTGCGGGCGGAATTACCCCGGACCTTGTTATTAATCCGCATGCTATCCCATCCCGTATGACCATAGGTCATATGCTGGAAATGCTCGGCGGAAAAGTCGGTGCACTGGAGGGCAGGAGGATTAATGCAACTGCTTTCAGTGGTGAACCGGAAACGTCTCTTCGCAATTCATTAAGGGAACTCGGTTTCGCCCATAATGGACGTGAAGTTATGTATGATGGTATCACTGGCAGGCAGTTCCATACCGAGATTTATGTTGGTGTAATCTATTACCAGAAGCTGTACCACATGGTCTCAAGTAAGATGCACGCACGTTCACGCGGACCTGTGCAGGTTCTTACCAGACAACCGACAGAAGGGCGTGCCCGTGAGGGTGGTCTCAGATTTGGAGAGATGGAGCGTGATGTTATGATCGGTCACGGTGCTGCCATGGCACTTAAAGAACGTCTGCTGGATGAGTCAGACAAGGTTGATCAATATGTCTGTGCCAAGTGTGGTATGATTGCATTTATTGACAGGAAACGTAATGTCACACGCTGCCTTGGATGTGGCAGTGAAACAGATATTTATTCTGTGGAAATGAGTTATGCCTTTAAACTTCTTCTGGATGAGATGAAGAGTATGGGTATTGCCCCACGGATGCGCCTGATGGATCAGGTATAAGGAGGGAGAAGATAATGACAAGTCCAAAAAGGATAGGTAGTATTGAGTTCGGACTTCTCTCACCAAAAGAAATCCGAAAAATGAGTGTGAGAAAGATCATCTGGGCAGATACATATGATGATGATGGGTTCCCTTATCCACAGGGCCTTATGGATCTTCACCTTGGAGTGATTGATCCTGGCCTGAGATGTAAAACATGTGATAACAAGGCAAGTGACTGTCCAGGTCATTTTGGACACATTGAACTGGCTAAGCCTGTTATACATGTAGGTTACACAAGGCTGATTCGGAAACTTCTGCGTGTAACCTGCCGCAACTGTGGGCGTATTCTTCTTTCACCCGAAGAAATTCATAAGGTACTGGGTCCCGAAGATGAGCGCAATGAGGATGTCATCACTGAAAAAGATATCAAGAAGGAACGTGTTTGTCCGTATTGTAGTGACCACCAGTTAAAAATAAATTTTGAAAAGCCAACAACATTCTCCGAGGTTTGGGTCGGGGAAGACGGGAAGAAAACAGAACATAAACTAACCCCTGCGGATATCCG
>DAOVRB010000135.1 GCA_030628325.1 Methanomicrobiaceae archaeon
CCTATGTATATCTTTTTCGTGCGCAGTGAAAGTGAATTAAAAAGGGTGGCTCCGCTTCACGGCACATTGGAAATGTGCCTGTCAGGAAAATGCTGTGCATTTTCCGTGTCATCCCCGCCATGAAGGACGGGGACTTCCCGCTCTGCCCCCTTTACCCCCACAAGTTAAACGCACATGATGGCTTGGGTCATCACACAAAAAGTGATAAAAATCAATCTGGATTTTTGACTTTTATAGCTAATGTGTGCCGAACTCATCCCGTGATATCTGCGTGGGGGTTGAATGTGACCGCCGTCGCTATTAAATGAGTGCATACATTTTTTGATTCACAGAGTATTTTGAGCTGCAAACAAAAGGAGAACTGAGCCCCATTACACGATTCTCCACCTAGACACTCGACATATGGGATATTACCAGGTCATGTACTTGTTATTGTAGGGAACAGGCTCCCTGCAATAAAAATAACTTCACTTCAGGCAGAAATATTCCATCTCTCATTTTTCTTTTAGATAATCCACATGCAGAGATCAGCATGAACAGGTTCCCTCCATGAATGCCAAAAACAGGGCGCGGGTTTTTTTTACATTGCAGGTATATTACCCACATATGGTAAACAGGGAAGAACAGGTTGAAATGATGAAAAGAACAGAAGCCCTTCTGGAACGCTGTTGTGGAGCTAAAACGGATCGTATCGAGAAGGAACTAACAGCACTGGGTTTTGTACAAAAAGGAGGAGATCCAGCCACTATTACGATGGAACACGCGGGAGTTGACCTCCACCTGGATATCGGACTGGATGAAACAGGGAACCTGCACAGCTACGAGCTTTTGCCGTTTGACGAACTGGATAAAAAGCAGGAAAAGTTCAGATGGTGACCGGAAACCCTGTGCCTAAGAGAGGTTACAGGTTATGATAAGAAGATATAATAAGAAGAGATCAGAAGAGGTTTAGTTCAGATTTAACTTCGCTAAACCGCCTGTCCCTATCAGTAATTGCACTCTCAATCTCCATAATTATTGAGGAATATTCCGCTGAGACGCGGGGATCAGGAACATTCATCTGGTATATCTCATTTAACTGCTCAATAAGACCTTCCATCACTTTAAGACTGATTGCAAGCGTGGTATATTCACTGAGAAGTTCTGCGTCAGACCCGCCATCTTCTCCCCCTGAAACAATCTCACCCAAACTTCTCCTGAATTCAAGCATCTTTACAATTTCTGAATTGATCCTGTCAAAAAGAACAGGTTTCATCAGGTAACCATCAATGAAATCAATATGTCTCAGGATTTCATCAGGAGAAGGCACCTTTGCAGTGAGCATGATTACAGGGATGTTTCCTGTATCCGGATTCTCACGTATTTTTCCAAGAGTCTCCCACCCGTCCATTGGTTTCATGATCAGGTCAAGGAGAATCATGTCAGGTTTTTCCTTACGCAGACATTCAAGACACTCTTCACCGCTGTGCGCAACAATAGACTTACTCCCGGACGATTTTACAAGTTCATCAATGACCATCGCAAGAATCACCATATCATCAACAATCAGGACTGTATACAAGAATTAAACCCTCCTTCCTTATTATAGTCGAAAACCAAACTTCCAGATATGTCTGGTTTTGTGAAAACGTGCATGACGCGTAAGCGTTCACGCACTGTTTAATGAAAATGTGACTTTCATTTTCATGACAAATCATAGATTTAACACAGGTCAAAACACTCTCAGAGTGTCTGGACCTTCTCCTTATAGTGCCAGACGTTTGCCACTATACTTCAGATACACTCACCAGAAGACTTCCGTTAATACCCGCGGGATGTACAGAAAAATCCGGCATTAGTAATAACAATCTCTATGCATGTACATGATAAAAAATCACCGCAACTTCATCTGCTAAGAAAAACACATTAACTTGATATATGATACAGTTCTGATCCACAACCAGACGTTTCATGACCAGTACCAGTATGCCCGGGACAGGTAAGAGAGGCGAACCTGCCAGAGGAATAGCCCTGAAACTTATTATTCTCCTCGGCATTACAAGCCTTCTTGGCAGTCTGGTTTCAAACGGCGCCCATAGTGTCACCGGACCTTTCCTCCTGTCCCTTGGCGGCAGTGCCGCAGTTGTTGGTCTGGTTGCCGGTACAGGTGACTTTATCGGCTATGCCCTGCGCCTGATAACCGGGCCGGTCCTTGCCAAAACAAGATATTACTGGACGGTCACAATCATCGGGTACAGCCTCCTTGCCGCAATCCCACTCCTTGCACTGGCAGGAAGCTGGGAAGTGGCAGCGCTTCTCATCATTGTGGAACGTGTGGGAAAAGCCATAAGAGCACCTTCACGGGATTCAATTCTCTCCCATGCCACTGCAGAAATGGGCAGAGGAAAGGGTTTTGGGATCCACAAGATACTGGATCAGGCAGGTGCTATCCTGGGACCTCTCATTCTGATGGCAGCACTTCTCATGAACGGCGGCTATAGTGAGGGTTTTGCCATACTGGGAATCCCGCTTGTCTTTATGTTTGCAGTCCTCCTGTTTGCCAGGAGAATTGTGCCGTCACCTGATCTGCTTGAAAGAGAGCCAAAAATCAGACCTGATAACGGCATTAATCAGAGGATATGCATGCCATACGGCCTCTACATATTCCTTGTAATGGCCGGGTTTGTAAACTTCCCGATCCTCTCGTACCACCTCGCTTCGCAATCCCTTGTACCGGTTGGTGAGATACCTTTACTCTTCAGTATTGCAATGCTCTCTGCGGGAGTTATCGCCTTTGCCACAGGCCATATTTATGACCAAAAAGGCATTACCCTCATGGCATTATTTCCCATCATAAATATCATCGCCCCGATACTCATCTTCTTCTTTGGGCAGACAGGTATTCTCTTTGGAATAGTCATATGGGGTGGCTCACTTGGAATGCAGGCAATGCTATTGCGGGTGATCATAGCCGATTTCACACAAAAACAGAGCAGGGGCACGGCATATGGCATCATGAACGCCCTCTTTGGCACTGCATGGTTCATCGGGAGTGTGGTCATGGGCGTACTCTACGACATCTCCCTGATACATGTTGCAGCATATATCATCATTGTCGAGTGCCTCTCAGTTCCGGTATTCATATGGCTGTTACACAGCAGAACAAAATCAGCCGGAAGCATCACGTGAACTCTCAAAATGATGATATACATATTCCAGACATAGTAGTGAGCCTCGAAATAACAAATTGATGTGGTAAATTGAAAAATCTGTGCACCATTAAAAAATTATTCTTTTAAATATTTTTTATAACACGGATAACAAACTGGCTTCTCATACGAACTCTTGTGAGATGGAACATCTTCCCCACAAATATGACAAAATTTCTCTGTATACTTTTTATCGCCATATTTGGCCCAGATAGGATAGCATTTGTCACAGAGTGGTTTATCCGGATTAAAGTGCATCGGTTTTCCGCAACGGATACAATGACCCGTTTCCGGCTTCCCGTTCATTTTTGATGCTGATTTTGCCGGTGTGTATTTTTTATATTCTGGTTTGGATTTTTTTGGTTTTTCACTCTTTTTCACTATTTCAAATTCATATTCGTGGCTTTCTCGGTGAATTCTTTGCATTGTCTCATAAACCTGATTATACAATTCAGGATCATTTTTCTTACTAATACGAACACCAATCTCCGTATTATTGAGCTGCGAATATGCATAGAGATTCATTGAAGCAATGATTACACAGTTATGATTGAGATAGCACTTTGCATGGAGATTTGGTAGCGTCCATAATGAAACTCCACTCATCTCCTGCAAAAAATTCACATCTTGGGGATTGTGATTTTCACCCTCCCTGACAATCACTGTGATTGGAGTCCTGAAGTTGGTCAAATCCTTAATATCAAGCTTAAACTGACTTGCAATTTGAACATAGGGAGTTATAAGCATCAATTTTTCTCCCTTGCTTTCACGGATTAAATCCTGAATTCCACTTGTAATCTTTGCAGTTGAATCGAGTAATTCCACCATATTAACACCCTCAAATGAATTGTTGTAACTAATGACAATATACTCAGATATGCCTTAAACATATCTAAATTTAGATACAAAAAGCTCAAAATCCAGAATATTAAAAATAAAATGCAAAACAGGCGTCAATAAAAAAGATAATCAGGCCTTACTCTTTGCCTTAATCTTCTTAAAGCGAACGAGTTCGTCCCGTTCCATTTCGTCAAGCCATATTTTGAGGAAGGCTGAGGGCTCCCCCGAGTTCCGGTATAACCCTGAAATCAAAGTGCGTTGACATACTAAAAGATTATAATCCACCAAATTCATATTCAGAATACCAATGACTCTCTTCAGTGTCATAATCGAAAAGGATGAAAACAGGCATGAGAGATGAACTGTCATGCACGTTTCCAGACACTACATAAAAGATCAGAGACATATTCCAGGCATAGTATTGAACCTCTCAAATCAGGGCTGTCATGAGAGACAGACCCGTTCATATCAGGTCAGGAAATCAATCTGAAGAGATCGCACATCAACAATTAGAGTTCATATTGGCCGGTCTGACTGGCATAGTATTTCAGGAATGATATCATGCAC
>DAOVRB010000288.1 GCA_030628325.1 Methanomicrobiaceae archaeon
CTTGGGATTGCCACCCCGTTTTTCATACCGCCGGCCTGTGCACTGATATGTGGGATTGTTCTCTCCTGGGGCATCCCGGTTGCGGCACCTGTCATTGCGTATGTCAGCGGGACGTTAGGAACACTGATTGGTGCTGATCTTCTAAACTTAAAGAGGCTCGGTGAACTGGGTGCGCCTGTGGCGAGTATCGGGGGTGCCGGGACTTTTGACGGTGTGTTTCTGAGCGGGATTATTGCTGCACTGCTTGCGTGAGTTCCCTCTCTTTTCCCTTCTCCCTCAATTTCTCTCAGTTTTTCTCTCAGTGTTTATGAGGTCTCTCTGACTCACTCACGCATTCTTACTCTCTCTCCCTTTCTCTCTCAGTGTCTGTGGTACAGATTGTCAAAGACTTTCAGTTGTTCAACATAGATCTCAGCGTTGTTCTGTTTATATTCCAGGCTTGTCTGGATATCCGGGTGTTTCTTTATGTAGCCTATTACGAGGTCAAAGTCAAGGCCACCGTTTTTGTGATTCAGTTCAAGATGTTCATCGGTGATACTGCCTTTGATGCTGTTTGAGAGATGGTGCAGTTTAACCGGGTGGCTGTCAGAGAGATCTCCAAATTTGCTGAGTTCTCTGGCATATGAGAGATGCAGGAAGTTTGTGGTACAATACAGGTGTGCGAAATCCAGGCAGTAGCCGGTAACAAGGCCTTCACTGATCTGTAAGAGTTCGTCAGCGGTGCTTCCGAGCAGGTGGAAACCGGCATAGACTTCTGGCAGATTTTCAAGGATAATTCTGGGATCACGATATACTGAGAGGAATTCCTGCAGTGTGGATATGGCGGTATCTTTTTTGCCATTCTCATACCTGCCTGCGTGCATGACGATTGACGGGGTGTCAAGCAGATCTGCCGCTTCAAAGGTCTGTGACATTGCGGATTCTATCCACGCGGAAATTTCGGCAGGAGATCTGGTTTCAAATGCGGTTGGGGCGCACGGGTTTACCCCCTGTCCGTGATGTGGGGCGTGCACTATAATATATGCACCTGAAGAGGAGATCACTTCAAGGTGTTTTCTGAACAATTTATCCTCCTGCGGGATGAGCATAACCTGTATGTGATCTATTAACCCGGCGTGATACATTGTGGACAGTGTGTTAAAAGTCCCCATATCGTCCGAACGGACGCCTGCACCTATGAGATAGTTCCGTGTCATTTCTGTATTCTCTCTATTCTCTGTATCCATTTTTTCTGACGTTTGCAATTCCCGTAACCTCTGTATGTTCTCTAACTTCTCTGAGATTATTGATATTCCTGTCATTTCTGGAATTTACGCGTTACATAAATTTCATTATAGTTATTGTGCTAAAAAAGAAGTAATAGTTAATAGTCCGGAGCAGATTCGAACTGCTGTCGCAAGATCCAGAGTCTCACATGATTGACCGCTACACTACCGGACTGTTTGTGCCTCTTAAAGTGGTCTCTATATCTTAATAAGGTTGACGGAATTTTTCTGGGGTGGCGGTGGATGGTGGTGGTAGTGACATCAATGGTGACAGATAAGGGTGATAAATAAGGATGATGAATAGGAGTGATAGGTAAGAATGGGTTGTAGTAAGTTATGAGGTAATGAATAACTGACTGCGAAGTAATAAAAATGAAATTAAATTATACCTGGTGACTGTGAAGTTTTACCTCCAGAATCTGTGTGCCTCTGTTATTTTATTTTCATATGATGAGCGCGGGTGTGGTCCGGGCAGGTCAGAGCGGGGTCATAGATGTTATACCTGATTATACCTGATTAATGCCCACAAAAGGCGTGCAAACGATATACAACCGGCGTGCAGGGTTAAATTATCCCGGGGGTTTCTGTTCCGTAACCATGCTGGCCCAGGTATATTTTCCGGATGGCCTATAGATAGTTCGTGGATAATTCATGAATTATTCATGGACAGTTCTCTAAATCCTGTTTGTGATTACTGTCATACCTCCTCCATTATCCGGGATTCTCTTCTGTCAGGTGTGGGTTGAGAACTTTAACCGACCACAAAGGATATAATAAGTGTTCCCCAAATATTGGAGTATATTCCGTCGTTCGGAGTATGGGCTATGATGAAAGGTTATTCGACAACTGTCGAACATTCATGATATCCCTATATCTTATAATTGGAGGTTAATATGAAGAGTACGACAAAAATAATGGTTGTCGCCATTGCTGTCCTTATGGCAGTGTCCATGATTGTTGCTCCGGCAGCAGCAAGGACTGGTGCTATTAATGTCATTGATAATGGTGACACCATATATGTATGGGAAACAGGTTTAGATTTTACTAATCTACGTAACGCACTCACACCCGCAGTGGCGATTACAAAGTTACAGTATTATCAGGATGATGACGTCGCCAAGGCAGTGTTAAACACAATCACTGTTCCTGTTGATACCGCTTTTGATATACTGGCAGTTGATGTTGGAACATACACTGGTACATACCGTGCAGCTGACGGTGCAGGTCTTACCCTCAACACTGTAAACATTGAAAAACCGGCACTTGCAATAGATGTTGTTCTTTCCACAGACCGCACAAGTTCTGTGGATGGTAAGACTCTTTCCAACGCAGTTCCGATTGAATTCAAGCTGATGTCCAAGGTAGGTAACAACTACATGTTTACTGCTCCTGTGACACATGCTGCAGTAGTTAAAGTAGAGTTCACTACCCCCAGTGGTGGTAAAACCACGAATGTTGGTGGAGTGTCTCTTGCTGCTGTAACTCTGACATCAAACCAGA
>DAOVRB010000318.1 GCA_030628325.1 Methanomicrobiaceae archaeon
ATTACCTTTTCGGTCTCATATTTTGATATAGCAGTTTGTGATACACCGACCATCTTTCCCAGTGCCCGAAGACTTAGCCCGGCACCTTTACGGGCAGCACGTATTCTCTCACCTATCTGATTCATCACAGATCACCCTACACAATAGTTTACAAAAACTAATTTTATTTACATTTTGTAAACTTATAACTCTTATGCTGGATAACTGAATTACAGTGAAAATCCAGAAATATGAAATATACAGATATTCCCATCACAATTTCATATTTTTTTAATGAGGCCGAGAGCCTGGAGGACTACCTCTACGCCATCCACACCACAATCCAGGTAGACCGCACCACAGACCCCCTCAATACACTCGGCGAGCACCCGTCCTGAAGTCCAGACATGCTGAATCTCCTCACCTCTCCCCCACCTGACGTACTCCCATAGCGATATCGATTCGGCAAGACGGCGGAGTTCTGACATGTTCACGAGGTTCATTTTTTTGGTTGAAATTATTCCTTTGTCATACTCCCCGTCCCTGAGGAGCGAAGAGATGACAACAACGTCTATTACCGCATCCCCAAGTGTTGCAAGGGCGTCCATGTGAGCTTCGTCCGGAAGGCCACGTTCTTTTGCATATGCAAGGCGGGTTATCGCTCTTTCCAGTAAATCCTGGCTTTTGAATGTATATCCGATTGCACTCTCAAGTTTTTCCAGATTTTTGGAGTCGGTTGTATCCGGCAATGTATTTTCTCCTGTATATACTCAGGGTACTGGATGTAATATAGTATGAACCCGTATTGCAAACCCCTGCAAAATAATATAAAATTTTGGTTTTCAGAAATTTGGAGAAGAACCTATAAAATAAGAATTATTCCGTATCCGGCAATAATCCGGAAATCTTAAAAAAAATTTACCGGATTCCTGAACTCACAAATCATCCGTCACATCCCAAGCATATACTTCACAATTTCAATCGGCATTGTAGTGGCGTCTGCAATTTCATCTGCCGATTTGCTGGAATTGGCAAGCCTTTTCACACAGACATCCATTCTTTCTCCAACCTCGATCATATGACCGTCCGGATCAAGGAATCTAACAGTAAGCTGACACCGGGGCTGTTCAATCATATCATGCACGAATTCAACACCGGCAGATTTTAAAATATCAAATGTCCTATCTATATCTTCTGTTTCATAATACAATTCAAGCATCCGCTTCGATGAAAAATCTCCATTTCCGGAATCAGAATCGCCGAATATCACTTCCCTGCCGTAATTCCCGTCCCAGATTGCAAGTCCGCCTTTAAAATCGACATTTTTGCCGAGATCAAGTTCAATCTCTTCCCCCATAACTTCAGTATAGAATTTCTTTGAAATCTCTACATCTTTTACAAACAGAACAGTTGAATGAAATGAAAAAAATCTTTTATCTCCCATAATCTGAGATAATAGTATAAGTAAATAAAACTGTTGCGGGATTGAGATTAATCTCTATCACCCCTGCAATCATAAATACATACCAGCCTTTTGGTATCTCAATCACTTCATGATTTGTCAGCAAACAGTGCCTGAACGCTTACGCGTCATCCACGTTTTCATACACAAATTAACGCCCTGCACCAGGAATATGCCTATTTCTCCCCGTTATCCTCCATATCGTCAATTTCATGATGCTTCCTGAGATATTCCCTTATCTTTTCAGATTCAAGCCAGCCCTGATCAAGTTTTCTGATAAGTTTGTTGATCTCATCTGCCTGCTCAAGTATTATATCTGCAGAGTTTTCCATCTCCATATCCACAACTCCGACAATAACCGTTAAGGGATTTCTTATCTCGTCATTGAGGATTGCAAGCTGTGAGATGTTTTCTTCAATCTGCTTTAGTGCATCGCCCTCACGCCTCTGGGATTCTTTCTCTTCCGAGATATCCCGTGCAAGCTGAAGAATATATTTACGGTCGCCAAGCTCAAGGATGCGTGCCTTGACATACACTGGAAACACTGACCCGTCTTTTCTTATATGCTCGGTATAAAATGAAATCTGGTTGCCTTTTTCAATAATTTCAGCCTGTATTGATTTATATTCTGAAATCTCCAGCCTGATTGTATCTGAGACCTTCATCTTTAAAAGTTCATCACGGGTATATCCAAGGCGCCGGCATGCAGTTTCATTTACCTCTGTAAAAGTGCTGCTTTTGTTATCTGGCAGAACTTCATGTAAAAACACAGCCTCATTTATACTGTTAAAGAGTTCATGATACTTGTTTTTGCTCTCATTAAGGGCATCCTGAATCTTTTTCTGCTGTATTAGCTTCTCTTTTAGTTCGGCTGATTTTTTTGCAACCTGCTTTCTAAGCGAAAATGACCAGACAAGTGCAACCGTCAGAAGGACAATGAAAGGAAGAAGGAGAAAGAGGATCAAACTGACAAGGGTTGAATAAAATTCATGCTCCTCATAGACGCCGAACCATTTATTGTAAATCTCATCATATCGCCCGTTTTTCTTTATAATGGCAAGGCCTTCGTTTAAAAGCGGAATAAGTTCACTGCCCTCTG
>DAOVRB010000066.1 GCA_030628325.1 Methanomicrobiaceae archaeon
GTCATCAGCGGTGACTACCCGATCGCCCGTTCACTTAATATGTTTACAAAGGGCGAGCCAACAGGGCTTGCAGCAGACTACCTTGCCTACATCACAGGTGCTGATGGGCAGAAACTGGTAGCAGAGGAAGGGTTTGTGCCCCTGGCATAGGCCGGGAACTCACCTCTTTTGACTATATCACCTCACTCATACGAATTAGATTCGTAAATGAAAATCAGGAGTAGATCAGTATTCACTTCCCTTGTCAGTATCTGGTGAAAAATGACAGACAGTTCTCTTATTAAAGACGTGCGTGAAGCAGAGTCTCAGGCGCAGTCTGATGAAAATGGGGGTCTCATTTTCATGCTAGACGTGAAAACATCCGTTTCCCATATTACTGCAGGCAGGAGAAATGGCAGTTTTACTGAACAGGCCATCCGTTCGGTCTGGTTTCTCACGGCAATTTTTGCCGTCTTTGCGGTATTTTTTATACTGATATTCCTCTTAAAGGACGGTCTGCCTGCCTTTGAGGAGATAGGGGTTGTTGATTTCCTGTTTGGCAGTACATGGAACCCGGCTGGGGCGGTCCCGTCGTACGGTGCATTCCCGTTGATTACAGGTACAATACTTGTCACAATCGGTGCCATGGTGATTGCCACCCCTCTCGGGATAGGCAGTGCAGTTTATATCTCCGAACTTGCCTCTCCACGTGTAAAGGGGGTTGTGAAACCGGCTGTTGAACTGCTGGCAGGTATCCCGTCGGTTGTGTATGGTTTCTTTGGCCTGATTATTCTCACAGACTGGCTCCGTGTCACGTTCGATGTCCCGTCAGGTGAGAGCTGGCTTGCAGGTTCCATACTACTTGGAATCATGGCACTCCCGACGATAATCAGCGTATCAGAAGACGCAATTAGTGCAGTCCCGCGTGAATATAAAGAGGGTTCATTTGGTCTTGGAGCAACTCACTGGCAGACAATCAGCAGGGTAATTGTGCCCTCCGCTCTTTCCGGCATCACGGCCGCACTTATTCTTGGCATGGGTCGTGCAATCGGTGAGACGATGGCTGTTATGATGGTTACAGGAAATGCCGCCATCATCCCTGACCCGATTACAGATATCTTATCTCCGGTGAGGACTCTTACAGGAACTCTTGGTATAGAAATGGGAGAGGTGGCAATCGGGAGTACGCATTACCATGCCCTCTTTGCTCTTGCGGTTATTCTTCTTGCAATCACGCTCATCGTTAACCTCTCAGCAATGTTCATCTTAAGCAGGATAAACGCCGGCAGGTCAGGATCTGCGGTAAAGACCCGCATTTTCCCGTTTAAGATACCTGATCTATACAGAAATGAGCTCCGGATAATGGGTCTGGTAATTTCGCTTGCAATCCTCGTATGTATTACAGATATCATTACTGCCACTATAATTGCACTTATTGCAGGAGCTGCAATCTTTGTGAAGAGGAATTTGTCCGTGCAAACAGCCCAGAAGGTGGCATTCAGTCTGGTATGGGCATCAATTGGAATTGTGCTTGCGGTGCTGGCAATAATACTCTCAGATATTATCATACAAGGTCTCCCTGCCATAACACCTGAGTTCCTTACTGAGTCACCGTCACGGCTTGGGAGGGAGGGGGGTATCTTCCCGGCCATTGTCGGGACACTCTGCCTGGTTTTTGGTTCCATTGCCTTTGCTCTGCCGATGGGTATCGGGGCTGCAATTTATCTTACCGAATACACCCGTGAATGCAGGCTTACGAAGTTCATCCGTGCCGGAGTTGATCTCTTAAACGGCACTCCCTCCATTGTATTTGGTCTGTTCGGGTTTGCCTTCCTTGTCCTGTACCTGAATGTCGGGGTTTCGCTTCTTGCGGGTCAGATTACACTGGGGTTAATGATCCTTCCCACAATTATCAGGACAACTGAGGAGGCGCTCAAAAGCGTTCCGCAATCTCTCAGGGAAGGAAGCCTTGCATTGGGAGCAACACAGTGGCAGACAATAAGAAAAGTGGTACTGCCTCCGGCAATGCCGGGGATTATCACAGGTGCTATACTTAGCATAGGGCGTGTGGCAGGAGAAACGGCACCGATCCTCTTTACAGCAGTGGTATTCAGCAGGCGTTATCTCCCGGACTCGGTCTTTGAACCGGTGATGGCGCTGCCTTACCACCTGTTTGTCCTCTCCACAAACGTGCCGGGTGCAGAGACAAACCAGTACGGGACAGCACTTGTGCTTATTGCACTTGTCGTTTTCGTGTACATGATTGCGATATACATACGGAACCACTATCAGAAGACAATAAAATGGTGAATTTAATGCAGGCAGAGAAACCGGTTATCAGAACAGAAAACTTAAACCTCTATTACGGGGAAAATCAGGTTCTTAAGGAGATAAATATTGAAATTCTCCCCAAACGGGTGACAGCCCTGATTGGCCCCTCGGGGTGTGGGAAATCCACCCTCATCCGATGCTTTAACCGGATGAATGAGCTCGTTGACACCTGCAGGATCGAAGGAACGGTTACATACCGGGGGAAAAACATCTATGACGCTGATGTTGACTATGTACATCTCAGGAAAAAGGTAGGTATGGTCTTTCAGAGGCCAAACCCCTTTCCAAAGTCCATCTATGACAATGTGGCATACGGACCTGTGGTGCACGGGATAAGGGATAAACCGGCTCTTGACAGAATTGTAAAAAAGAGCCTGGAACAGGCTGCACTCTGGAATGAGGTCTGCGACCGTCTCTATGAACCTGCGATGGGACTTTCGGGCGGGCAGCAGCAGAGGCTCTGTATTGCCCGGACTCTCGCGGTTGAGCCTGAAATAATCCTGATGGATGAACCCTGCTCTGCTCTCGACCCGATTGCAACTGCAAAGATCGAGAACCTGATTCATGAACTAAAGGAGAATTACACGGTGATTATTGTTACACACAACATGCAGCAGGCAGCACGTGTCTCTGATTATACAGGATTCATGTATCTCGGTGAACTTGTTGAGTTTGGAGAAACTCTGCAGATCTTTGAGTCCCCTGAGAAGGAACTGACGAACAACTATATTACAGGAAGATTTGGATGAGAGGTTATATAGATGCCAGATAAATACCGCGGGGAACTGTTGGCCCTGAAAAAATCCGTTACAGAATTCGGCCGTTTTTCAACCGGCATGCTTAGAGATGCTCTTGTTGCCCTGAGAGATCAGGATACTGTGCTTGCCGATACTGTAAATGAGAGAAAGAAGAAACTTGCCGGATGGTCAGATGAGATCGAAGAACAGTCTCTCCGTCTTGTGGCCCTGTACCAGCCGATGGGTGAGGATCTGAGAACAATTGCCTGCATAAACCAGATGAATACCTCACTATTCAGGATCGGGCGATACGGGAAGGACATTGCAATCATTGTTGAGGAACTGTCTGACACAACAAACCTGAAAAATCTAAAATCAGTCTGGCATATGGCGGATGTTGTGGAGGGTATGATTCGTGACGTGCTACACTCGTTTGATACCGGAGAGCTTACGGCGATTGAGGAGCTCTCTCTTCGTGACAGTAATGTTGATAACCTCAGGTATTCCATATTCCGCGAGAATCTGACCTATATGATGGAGGATCCAAAGAATATCACAAGGTGTATCAATTACGTGATGGTGGCAAGGTATCTTGAGCGGTGCGGGGACCATGCCTGTATGATGGGTGAAAAAGTGATATTCATGGTGACCGGGAAGAGAGTAGAGATTAAATAGGCCGGATTTTAGTGTACAGATTCAAAAATACTGTAAGTATCGGAATTACACCTCAATACTGCCAGCTATTTCATCTATTTGTGATATCAACAACAGCACCCCTAATCCCATAAATATAACCATTATCCAATATAGGACCCAAATGGATAACTATTGGGAATGTACTCCCGTTTTTCCTTTGAGCGGTATATTCACAGATGTCGAGTGCCTTCCCGTTCAGGCATATATCAAGGTGGGTGGCGACGGTCTCGCGTTCTTCAGGAATGACCATCTCCATAATATTTTTTCCGGTAATCAGATCACTTTCCGGGTAACCGAAGATCTGATGTGCGGATTTGTTTGCAAATGTAAACTTTCCGTTCCTGTCGGTTTCAAAGACGGGTAACGGCAGGAGATTTACGAGTTCCAAAAAGCGCTTCTGGCTTTTTACCAAGGCTTTTTCAGCCCGGCATACCCTGACTGCTCTCCTGATTTTGTGTGAGAGATCTGCAAAAATGTACCGGGGGCTGCCACACCTCTCCACATAAAAATCTGCACCCCTGTTAAGGGCTTCGTGCGCAGTTTCTTCACTGTTCATTCCTGTAAATATAATAATGGGGAGGTTTTGGTATGTGGTGCGTATTTTCACCAACAAATCTATGCCATTCATTTCCGGCATGTAAAAATCAAAAACTATGACATCGTAATCCTCTTTTTCCAGGTTTTCAAGGGCATCAGCTACCGAAGAACTGGTATCAACAATGAACCCCTCCTCCCGTTCCAGAAATATTTTTCCAACTTCCTGAAGTGAAGGAACACTGTCAACCATTAAAATTCGTATCATCCTGTTTTGTTTTTCAGGTTCAGGTATTTTGATCTGTTCCTTTAGCTGACTGTTTTCAATTGGAAGATTACCATCTCTCATTGTAGAACTCCTACATAGAATACATACCATGTATGGTAAAATTCAATATGCCATTTATAATATATATATTATTTGATCAAAGTTTGATTTTTCATTTAATATTTATACATTCAGATCAAATACACAAGGTGTATTAAATATATATACAATTTTTGATCAAATATATCTTATATTTATTACACATAATTTCGGCCTAAATACATTTTTTATTATACATTGCAGTTGGTAAAATACGTATTATTTCTACATATATGCACTGCATATTTTCAATTGATTACGGACTGTGTATAATATGGTTGTCAGAAGTTATTGTGGGCATTTTTTAACAGTAGCCGGATTAATCCTGACATGCCGGTACTCTGGTTTGCGAGATTGTGTCCTGTGATACCTGAGAGGAAGGTTGGATTTCTGTTCAGCACCTTTTGTCTCTTCAGATAATCCTGTAATTCCTATTATTCCTTTGATTTTGTGATATCAACAACAGCACCCCTAATCCCATAAATGTAATCATTCTCTGACATCGGACCCGAATGGATAATTATCGGGAATGTACTTCCGTTTTCCCTTTGAGCGGTATATTCAGAGATGTTGAGTGCCTTCCCGTTCAGGCACATATCAAAATGAGTGGCGACGATCCCGCGTTCTTCAGGAATGACCATCTCCATAATATTTTTTCCGGTAATCAGATCACTTTCCGGGTAACCAAAGATCTTATGTGCGGATTTGTTTGCAAATGTAAACTCTCCGTTCCTGTCGGTTTCAAAGACAGGTAACGGCAGGAGGTCAGCGAGTTCCAAAAACCGCTTCTCGCTCTTCACCAGGGCGTTTTCAGCCCGGCATACCCTGACTGCTCTTTTGATTTTGTGTGACAAATCTGCATAAATGTACCGGGGGCTGCCGTACCTCTCCACATAAAAATCTGCACCCCTGTTTAAGGCTTCGTGCGCAGTTTCTTCCCTGTCCATTCCTGTACATATAATAATTGGGAGGTTTTGGTATGTGGTGCGTATTTTCACCAACAAATCCATGCCACTCATTTCGGGCATATAAAAATCGAAAACTATGATATCGTAATTTCCCTTTTCTAAGCTTTTAAGGGCATCAATTACCGAAGAACTGGTATCAATAACAAATCCCTCCTCCCGTTCCAGAAATATTTTTCCAACTTCCAGAAGTGAAGGAACACTGTCAACCATTAAAATTCGTATCATCTTTTTCTCCTGTTAACCCAAATTCGGAGGTGATATTCTGTTTCCTGTTTGAGTAGTATGATCTCTTTTTTCAGTTGCCTCTTTTCAATAGCCGGATTGCCATTAGTCATATTATGGTTACCTCATCACTTCAGATCTGCAGTATATCTCATTTATGTTGTCTTGGATTCTATATTAGGGCAATCAATGCAAAGAATAATATGTGTGCACAGGTGCACTGCATACACATGTATTTATATGGCATTCTACGAGATTATATTATAATTTACCTGTGATGTAAATTATCCGGGCATTAATCTGTGGGTTAGAGATGAAAGAAATAATTCTGGTGAAAACAATTCTCAGTGATGCTTCAAAAATGGGGCAGAACGGACTTACAGTTACAGAACTCTCTGAAAGGGCAAATCTTCACCGCAATACTATTGCAAAAATAATGAAAATTCTACAGTTGAAAGGGGATGTTGATGTCAGACATGTGGGTGCTGCAAAGATATTTTCACTGGCTCACAGAATCCCGTTATCATGTTTTCATAATTTTTATGAGATAGCATTAATTGCTTTTAATAGCA
>DAOVRB010000253.1 GCA_030628325.1 Methanomicrobiaceae archaeon
ACCATGAAGACTGCTCCGAACAGCGTGAAAATTGACCTGTCTGGTAATAATGAGAGACATCGGATAATGTTCCGGAAAGATGAAATGAAAATTGAACGACTCTCGCTTTGATCAACCTACTGGAGGTGCTCTTTGATTTCAGGAAATATTAACTACATTGATGAGACAGGGGCCTACCCGCCGGCTGTTCTGCACGCACTCCGCCTGCTTCAACAGTACGATTTCTCCAAAATGGAACCAGGAAGATACGAGGTTGAGGGTGGGGATGACATCTATCTTTTGGTCTGTGAGCTAAACACGGAACCGGCTGCAGACCGTAAGTTGGAGGCTCACAGGAGATATATCGATATACATCTTGTACTTCAGGGATCAGAAAACATCGGTTTTTGTGTCCTTGGTGATGATTCAGAGATAGAAAGCCCCTATGATGAGAAGAATGACATAGTGTTCTTCAAGAACAACCTTGCCGACTCTCTTCATCGATTACTTCCCGGTGATTTCGCCGTTTTCTTCCCACGGGATCTCCATAGAACATTATGCTGTGATGAGAGACCTGCCCCTGTCCGAAAAGTTCTCATGAAAGTATCCTGTTCATTGATCAGAGATGACATTGCTTCAAAGACGAGTATACGCTGGGGTATGATCGGTACAGGAGATGTAACCGAAATTAAAAGCGGTCCGGCTCTCTATAAATCCGCTGGTTCATCGCTTCTGGGTGTCTACAACCGGACTTTAGCCAAAGCGCAGGATTATGCCCGGCGTCACAACGTGAATAAAGTGTACAGCTCTGCCGATGACCTCATTAATGATCGTGTCATTGATGCAGTTTATATAGCGACGCCCCCCGACTCACATCTGGATTACGCCCGAAAGGTTATCGCTGCGGGTAAACCTGTCTACATTGAAAAACCTCTGGCTCCAACCGGTGCCGAGTGTCGACAAATTGCCTTGTCTGCTGCACAGGCTCAGGTCCCCGTTTTCACTGCCTTCTACCGTCGCGGATTGTCCCGGTTTCAAAAAGTGAAAGAGCTTCTTAATAATAATTCCCTGGGCAAATTGAAGGAAGTTAAAATCTCGTTTTCTCAGCCGCTCCCCATTGATGCGCTGCAGAACAAGCTTCCCTGGCGGCTGGATTCGAGCATCTCTTCTAGTGGCATGTTTCTTGATGTAGCCATCCATGCAATCGATATTCTTGATTTCCTCCTGGGTCCAATCTCTGTTGTTTCCAGTATTGCAAAAAGCCTATCTGGAATTAGTGAAACCATCGATACCGTTACCGCTCACTGGAAACATCCCCTGGGAGTTCGCGGGTATGGTGAGTGGTCCTTCTGCGCTGATGAATCTCACGATATGTTGACAATTTCAGGAGACTGCGGCGAGATAACCCTGAGCGTATTTGGCAACAGCCCGATTCGTTTTATTACTCCTGACCAAACAGAGAATTACACATTCCCTGTACAAAAACATATAGAGCAACCCTATATTCAAGCAATTGTCAATGAACTACTCGGGAAAGGGTCGCATCCTGGATCCTTGGAAAGTGCTATTCGGGCTGTAGAGGTAATAGAGAAAATGTCGGGTTTTTAAATTAGCGTGTAAAGGTGCCTGAGAAGCCTCCGAAAAACTAAAACCTCGTAATAAGTATACAACGCTTTATGGATATATATATGAACTACCAGGCAATAACAATTACTGTCTATGCTCCTCTTTTTCACTGTGGCTTGCCACAAGGAATTCTCAAGTTAAAAAATATAAATGGTATCAATATAGATAAAATAAAAGGAGAGAATAAAATGCAGGAATTAGGGATTTTGGTTCCAATCGTTACACCATGCAATCTGAAAGGTGATGTTGATTTTGTAGGTTTAAAAAATGTTGTTTCTTATGTTTTAGATGCAGGCTGCCATAGTATATATGTTTCAGGTAGTACTGGAAGAGGCCCTTGGTTCTCAATTAAACAAAGAAGTCAGATATGTGAGTGCGTTGCTAAAAATGTTTCTAAAGATGTTAAAATTTTAGCAGGCTGTATGTCACCAAGCTTTAATGATATGCTTGAAAATGCAAAAGTGATGAAAGAATCAGGGGCAGATTATGCAGTTTTTACAGCACCAGGATATTTTATATATAATCAGAGAGAGATTAAAGATATTTTTTTTAGAATCGCTGAAGCTAGTCCTTTACCTATCTTAGTGTACGATATACCCGTTTTTTCAAGAATAAAACTAGAAAGTGAAACTATTCTGGAATTATCAAAACATGAGAATGTAATTGGCCTGAAAGACTCATCTGGAGACATTGAAAATTTTAAGAAAATTTACAATTCAGTTTTTTCAAATGATAGGTTTATGCTGTTACAAGGGAAAGAGAACCTATTAGCAGAATCAATTGAAATGGGATGTTCTGGTTTTGTGGTAAGCCTATTGCATTTAAATCCTGAACCATTTGTAAAACTATACAATTATGCAAAAAGCGGTATGAAGGAGGAGGCTGATTCAATTCAAAAAATAATAAATAAATCGTTGGACCTGGTAATTAAATGTTTTCAAAAACGGCCTGAAACATCTACCTTATTTTATATTTTAAATTATGCACTTGTAAAAAAATCGGTTTGTAAAAATATATTACTAGAACATGAAAAAGATTGTCCGAAATGGCTTAATAATGAAGCATTGAAGTGTATGGAATTATTAAAGATCTTTTAACACAAAAATATGTTAGGAAAAAATGAATTACCCTACGGCTTGCCGCAGGGTATCAAAAATCAGAACAGCCTTAACTGTCTCAAATCTTCCTTCGGTTTACCTTGTTTTTGTATATAGTTTTCCACTTTTGACCAGTTTCCTCTCTCACCAATAGTGGCAACATAGTATCCATCAGACCAAAATCCCCCACCCCATAGGTCTTTTTTTATCTCTGGATGCCTTCGGAATATCTCCCTTGCCGTAATAATTTTGAATATTCTCACTATTTCCCCTGGTGATATCTTGGGATGGGCGCTAGAGATAAGATGGATATGATCTTTATCCATTCCCAAAGCTTCCATCTCTATCGCATACCGTTCTTGTATACCCTTAGCTGTCTCTTGGATTA
>DAOVRB010000085.1 GCA_030628325.1 Methanomicrobiaceae archaeon
ACATGTTGGCGATGATAAAGGCAACAAGGGCTAAGATCATGAACCTGAAAAACCACTCAAGCGGATACATCATCTCCCGGATTGAATTTGTTTCTGTCATTTGCTCTGTCTCTTTATTTTTATTATTTATTTCTGTAAGATTCCTTATCCTATATAATCTTTTGTTCACGAGAATAATATTGAACTGAGTTAAACTACAACCGGGTTATCAGGAAGATAACAGGATCTGACTCAGTCACCCTGTTTCCTGTTTCCTGTTTCCTGTTTCCTGTTTCCTGTTTCCTGTTTCCTGTTTCCTGTCTGTTGTTTCCAGTCTCCTAAAGGTGCTCTGACATCAAAACGATCGTGAAAGGATTGATATAAAAAGGGTCCATAAAAAAGCTTTAAATATTTACGTATTTATGGTGCAGTTACGGTACACTCATTCCTGCAAGTTCCCGGACTTTAATGATATTTCCCCGATCATCCCTCCTCTCATCAACCGGTGTTTCAAGAATTAACGGGAGTTTCCTGAATTCAGGTCTGTTGAGGATCCGGATCATCCCCTCTTCTCCGATTGTGCCGAGGCCGATGTGTTCATGCCTGTCTAAGTGACTTCCGAGTTCTCCTTTTGAATCGTTTAAGTGAACAATTTTCAGCCTGTCAATCCCGATATTGTCCTGAAACTGCTGTATGGTCTCAGACAGCCCTCTCTCTGTTCTTAGTTCATACCCGGCAACAAAGGCATGGCAGGTATCAAGGCAGATTCCTACTCTGTAGTCCTGGCGGATTCCTTTAATGATTCTGCCTATATCCTCAAAACTCCCGCCCATGCTGTTTTTTGTCCCGGCAGTATTTTCAAGGAGAAGCATGACATCTCTCTCTTCTCTGTCTGGTTCATTCGCTTTAGTCGCTTTACCGGTATTGTCTGCCCGGTCTATATCTGACCTTATTAGATCTGGCCTGTCTATATTACTCAGATCTTCAAAGACCGTGTTTATCCCGCAAATGAGCCGTTTCATACCTTCTTCTTTACCTTCGCCAAGATGACTGCCGAGATGTGTCACAACATACGGGATGCCAAGTATCCTGCAGCGAAGAAGTTCTGTCGCAAGTGCGTCAATGGATTTCTCATATACCTCAGACTTTGGGGATGCAAGATTTGGGAGATAGGGCATGTGGTCAACAACGGGTGAAATCCCCGATAATTTCAGTTTTTTTGCAAATGCCGCGACCACTGCGTCATCAAGGGGTTTGAGTTTCCAGCCCCGCGGGTTTCTGGTAAACATCTGAAAAGTATCACATCCACGTTTAACTGCCCTGTCCACCGATTTATCAATCGAACCTGCAATCGAGACATGGCATCCCACAGTAAGTCTCTCTGAGTTCTCTTCTATTGTATCTTTTGAGTCTTTTTCAGTTGTCACAGGGCCACCAGAATTGTCTTTTCTTTCAGATATCTGTCGAGTGCACGATAACCGTTCTCACGTCCGACTCCGCTTGCCTTCTCACCACCAAAGGGCAGGTCAGGCGGGATTTTTAAGTGCTGGTTCACCCACACAATTCCTGCATCAAGTGCTTCGCATGCAGAAGCGGCGGTTGTCAGGTCTTTTGTCCACACAGATGCCCCAAGCCCGTATTCTGTCCTGTTGGCCATCTCAATTGCTTCGTTAAGAGTATCAAATACCATTACAGGTAGTACAGGGCCAAACACCTCTCTGTTAACCAGCGGGCAGTCATCCGGAACATCTGTAAGAACCGTGGGTTCATAGAAGAACCCGTTTTTGTACTCATTACCATCAGGTATTTTCCCCCCTGAAAGCAGAGTGCAGTCATAGTTTAACAGAGCGTCACGTACAAGCCCTGAGATCTCATCACGCCCGGCACTGCTGTGTAAAGGTCCTATATTCACACCTTTTTGAAACCCATTGCCAATTTTTAAGGCTGAAACTCTGTGTGTAAGTAGTTTTATGAACTCATCTGAGATGGCAGAGGAGAGATACAGGCGTTTAACTGCGGTGCAGGTCTGTCCGCAGTTGTAAAACCTGCCGTTTAGAGCACCTGCAACTGCCTTCTCAATATCTGCGTCTTTGCAGACGATCATCGGATCACTGCCGCCGAGTTCGAGAGTGACTCTTTTCAGTTCTCCGGATGCAAGGGCGGCAATATGTTTCCCTGTCTCTACTGCACCGGTAAAAGAGATCTTTTTTATCTCCGGGTGCCTGACGATCTCCTCACCCACGACCTCTCCTGAACCTGTGACAATATTTAAGACACCCTCAGGAAGCCCTGCCTTAACAAGAATATCTGCAAGGGCGAGGTTTGTAAGAGGAGTTGTTGTTGCGGGTTTCAGAACCATTGTATTTCCTGCGGTCAGTGCCGGACCGATCTTCCAGGCCATGATCAGTGCAGGCATATTCCACGGGATTATCGCACCGCAGACACCAAGTGGCGTTTTTGTAGTAAAAGAATACCCGTATCCTGTTTTTGGAAATGCATCACCATGGATGGTTCCTGATATGGAACTATAATATTCAAGTACGTTTGCAAACCCCATGATCTCGTTTTTGGCTTCTCCAAGAGGTTTGCCCTGTTCTGAGGTCAGCAGGGCGGCCAGATCTCCGAGTTTCTCACGTACAAAATACGCTCCCTTAAAAAGTATTTTTCCACGTTCTCCCGGTGGCAGCAAAGACCACTGCCCAAATGCACCTGATGCCAGATCAACTGCTGCCCGGACATCTTCCTCATTGCCGGCAGGCACGGCTCCCACTACTTCTCCGGTTGCGGGATTGATGACATCTCTCATATTTTTAAGGGTTGTTAAGTTCTTCATATATCTCATCTCTCTATTCCGGATATGTAGAGTGTATCCCGTGTGTATCCAGTACCTTTTATCTTGTATGTATGCCGGAATCACTCAGGCAGTCCGGCGGATTGCTCTTAACTCATCCAGTATTTTCTTTCCTGTCTGGTCAGTACTGCATTTCCCACCCAGGTCTGGTGTGGTAAAACCCTTACTGATTGTATTCTGAATTGCATCCCGTATCATTTTAGCTTCATCCGGCATCTTCACATGATCCAGAAGGAGTGCAGTACTCCTGACTGCCGCGATCGGGTTTGCAATATTCTGTCCTGCGATATCTGGTGCACTCCCGTGTACAGGTTCAAACAGGGCATACCTGCTGCCGATATTTGCGCTTGGTATAAGACCCAGACCGCCTACGAGATACGCGGATACGTCACTTAATATATCCCCGAAGATGTTTGTCGTAACAATCACATCGTAATTCTCCGGCCTCATCAGGATATCCAGTGCAAGGGCATCAATATATTGTGTACTGCACATAATGCCCGCCGCTGCCGCTTCTTTCAGACAGATCTCACGGAAGAGTGAGTCAGACTTAAGCACGTTTGCCTTGTTGCCTATTGTCAGGTGCTTTCGCTGTTTTGTAATCCTGCATGCAAACTGTGCAATCCGCGTGCACCCTTTTTTTGTTATCACTCTCACTGTGCATGCCCTGTCTGACTCTGTCCATTCAATACCCGAATACATCCCCTCTGTATTTTCACGGACAATAACAATATCAAAATTATCGCCATGCACCGGCCTTACATTTGCGTAGAGGTCCAGTTCGTGGCGAATTTGCAGTACAATACTCCTGTAATCCGGGTCAGGGGGTGTTGTAACTGCCCCGAATAGAATTATGTCTGCTGATTTCAGTGCATCAATTTCATTTCCGGTGCAGGCATAGCCTGTTCTTTCCCACTTGTCATATCCGACTTCAACCGGAAAATAATCCGCATCAGGCAGGAACTCCTTAAGCACCCTGAGCGCAACCGGGATTACTTCCCGGCCTATACCATCACCTTCGACAACTGCTATCTTCATTTAGATCCCTCAGTTATTCTCGTATTTCCTGTATTTCCCCATCCCTGTACAAGATCAAAGACCGCATCAACAACCTGCTTTGGTGATGCTCCCCAGTGCACTACTGCACCGAACTTGTGATTATACTTTCCTGTACCTGTCCTCTCACTCCGGCAGCACCTTGCAATAAAGGGTTCTTCAGAAACGGCGTTTGCCGGGCAGATGTCGATTACCGGGAACTCTGTACCATAACATTCCTCCAGTATCTGACGTGCGGTCATGCATCCGGCGACCGTTTCGCCGCCAAATAGTTCATCTGCATCAAGGGTGCGGTCAAAACCCGCTGCCCTGCAGGGATAGACATCAGCCTGAAGTTCTGTTATGTCTCTAACATGGTGTTCGAACTGCACCTGCAGTTCACCGAAAATACCTGTCTCTTCAAGTGAGATTATGGTCTCAGAGAGGTTCGGGCGTGGTGGTCTTATGTCATAAAGATGAATTGTGAGGATTTCATCGGGGTCCGGATCAAGGACGAATGTCATATGCTCGTCAATCCCGGTGAATACAGTACACCTCCTGCCCGAACCGAGTGCCTTTTTAATCAGGTCTGTCCTGTTATGAAGGTTCACCTGCCCGGGATGGACATACACCTCTTCCGGCTCTGCCAGAATACGAAATGATTTCACCTTCCGCATCATCCCGGTCTCATCCGGGTCAGCTTCGACCTCAATAATCTCGTACCCTTCGGTCGTCTCCAGAATCAGATATCTGCTCAGGAAATATACCTTCTCGCCGACCGGTTTTGATGCGGCAACACCTACATATTTACAGTGGGACGGGAAGATCACCGTTTACTCCTCCAGTATGGAACAAGCCCTCCTGCATCCAGGATATCCTGCATATGGGGTGAGAGGGCTGCCCCCGTATATCTTTCTCCGGCAACTTCAGCCCAGCCCTCTTTCAGGCTGAGGGTGACTTCATCGCCGTCTATGCACGAAATTCCTTCTGTCTCAAGGAGAGGCAGACCGACGTTGATTGCGTTCCTGAAAAAGATCCGTGCAAAGGTGGGTGCGATGACCGCCACAACTCCTGCTTCTTTCAGGGCAACCGGTGCCTGTTCACGTGACGAACCGCAACCCATATTCTTCCCTGCAATAATCACAGCCCCGTTTAAGCGTTCTGCAAGACCGGGGTTTAAGTCTTCAAATACATGCTCAGCCCAGACTCTCCTGTCCTTTGTACGCAGGTATCGCCCTGCGATGATCATATCAGTATCAATATCCTCACCGATACAGACCGCAGTCCCTTTTATCATAACAGGTCCTCCGGGTTTGTGATAACACCTGAAAGAGCACTTGCGGCGGCTGTTCCTGGTGAACAGAGATAATACTCTGCCCCAACCCCCATCCTGTTCTTAAAATTCCTGTTTGCTGTGGAGAGAGCCACTTCACCCTCACCAAGTACCCCCATATGTGCACCGAGACACGGTCCGCAGCCCGGCGTGCCGACTGCACAGCCTGCATCAACAATTGTCGCGAGCACACCGGTCCGGATGGCTTTGCTTAAGACCAGCCGTGATGCCGGAACAACAACAGTTCTCACCTTCACCTTTTTCCCGCGGACGATTGCTGCAAACCTCTCCAGATCCTCGTACCGCCCGTTTGTGCATGTCCCTACAAATACCTGGTCCAGCTCTGTTCCACTGAATTTTTCAACAGGGGCAATTGTATCAACCCGGTGGGGCACAGCAAGGACAGGCTCCAGACTCTCAAGGTCAATTGTGATCTCACCCGAATAAGTACAGTCAGGTACGGCCTGTTCCTCACTA
>DAOVRB010000069.1 GCA_030628325.1 Methanomicrobiaceae archaeon
CCTGGGATGGAGACGTAGACCTCACAGAAGGAACAACATTCACATTCTCACCCACAAACAATCCCTCTGCAGAATACGAAATTAACTCGACAACAGATCTGGGGGCACTCAGGGCAGCAGCAGATGAAGGCGAATTTGAATTCTACACAGACGATGCGTGGTATGCGACATACGGTACATTCTCTCTGACAGGTATAGAAGGGATAAACCACACAGCAGACTGGTCATACTACTGGAGTATATACATTAACGGAGCAGCGGCTCCGATGGGTCTTAGCGGAAACAACCTAAACGACGGAGACCTCATACAGTTCTGCTACGGTTATTCAAACTGGACAACAGGGGTGGCTCCAACACCGGAGAACTTCGAGAATATTGTAAATATAACAGTTAACATCTCTGGTGAACCAGGACCAGGACCTGTTCCTCCGGGACCGGGACCATCTACTGCAAATATAAGATGGAATACTGCATTATCGGGTGATGTTTCAACACCTCCGGTAATTTCAGATGGTAAAATCTTCGTATCAACATGGTGGGAGACTGTAAAAGTACCTGAATATTACTTATATTGTATCAATTCAGGCGATGGAACAATACTCTGGTCTAATTCACTGGGGGATAATGTTGGATCTTATCTTGCATCTGCAGCTCTAGGTGAAGACAAAGTATTTGTCAGAGGTACAGATGGCGTCCTGTATGCAATATATACAAATAACGGAACAACAGCCTGGACACAGACAATTGATAACTCTCCTTTATGGTGGAGTGAAGCAACCTCCTCACCTGTAGTATATGAAGATCACCTCTTCATAATGTCACAAAAAACCGGAATACTACGTGACTTTGATTTCAACGGGAATGAAAAGAGAAATTTTGACACAAATGGTTGTTTGCATTACAGAAGCTCTCCTGTAATATCCGATGGCAGTATCTATACTGCAGGTAATAATTCAGGGGAACTGTTCTGCATTGATTTCGAAACATTTGAAGAATCATGGAAGTTTACAAGTCCTGAAAGTATTGTATCTTCACCTGTTATCGGAACAGATGTAATATACATTACAACTGCATCAAAACTATATGCAATCAATAAACTTACAGGACTTGAAGAGTGGAATACGACAATTAATTCCCGTGATGGTGTAGGAACACCGTCATTATCAGACGGGTACTTATATGTCGGTGAAAATAATGGTCTTTCCAAATATAATGCAGCAGATGGAACTAAATTATGGACTTATGCCTCAGCAAGTGTGACAGTATCACCTGAGGCAGCAAATGGCACAGTCTATTTTGCTACAAATGAGAAGTCAGGAAAAGTAATTGCATTATATTCTGATAATAGCACATTAATGTGGCAGTATGAACAGACCGGACCTGCATCAGGATACGATGCAGGATTCTGGGGTTCTTCACCATATACAAAAGATGGAATGCTCTTTATTGGAGGATCTTATTACAATACACTGTACTGTTTTGGTCCTGATCTAAGTGTTGGAGTACCTGTGCTTCATGCATCTCCTCAGAGTGCAATTACACCATTAACTGTGGAATTCAGTGCTTCAGGTGGGCAGCATGGCAAACAATACACCCTTGATTTTGGTGATGGAACAGCCCACCATACTTCAGGTACAGTAGCAGGTGTTGCAACATCACATACATACACAAATCCCGCGGAATATACTGCAACACTTACTGTTTCAAATGATGCAGATACACGGCAGACATCGCTCACCATAACCGTATTTGAAGCACCAGGTAATATTACAGCAAATGAAACAGTTTCAGCAAGTATCGGAGGTACAAACGTAACAACCACAGACGATGGCAGACAGAGAATCAGAATCAATACCAGTGAAGTGCAGGGTAATATAACATCAGACGGAAATACCACAACTATTGATAAACCGGACGGGACAACTGTCCTAATTGTAACTGACAATACCTCATCTGCCGGAGGAGTAATATCAGGAAATGTATCATCCGTAGTAATTACATCACCAACTATTACAGGTGGAAAGATCAGCACTGATGTTGGCAATGCATCTGTTGATCTATCCTTTACAATGAGTGATTACCAGGAGAACAGTTCAGTTCAGACTGAAATTTCAGCCAATGTTACAGATGATGCAAGGAATGCATTTACTGTTGCATGCACAGATTCCGGTGAATCTATCTCTCTAAAAGAGATTGCATATACTGTTTACTTTACAAAGTCAGGATTTACAAATGAATCCAAAATATCAGCTGCCCGGCTGAATTTCACAGTAAAAACTTCATGGATCAACAGTATTGGCGGTATTGGAAATGTAAAAATTATCCGGTGGAAGGATGACGGAACAAAGGTAGTACTTACACCCGTTTCGTTTGTAGCATCCGGAGATTATACCATACTTACTGTGGAAACTGATGGATTCTCAGTATATGGCGTGGTTTCGGTCCTGGATACTCCATCAGGCGGTGGTGGCGGATCTGATGATTCGATCATATATACGCCAATTACTCTTTCAGGTGGAACATTCAATATAACTGCCACAAATTCCGGCAAAACTTATATTGTTAACAGAAATACAGCTTTGGGCATACTTGATCAGTCAGGTAACAGCTACATCATCAGTGATTCGTACTATCAGGAATACGGCTCTCTCTTCCTTACATCTGTCAAAGGAAAGCCAAATGAAGGACTTTCAGGCTGGGTATATCAGGTCAACGGCATCACACCAGGAACCGGAACAAATAATTATGCACTAAATGCCGGGGATAAAGTGGTCTTTTACTGGAGTGACTCAATGGATGCAAGTCCTGAATCCTCCAATAATATAATTGCCTTAAGAGCAGTAATTACAGATAATTCAGATACTTCATCAGGTGCTGATAATAACACAGTGATAAATCCGGAAACAGGTGAAACTGATATAATTGAAACCCACGTACTCTCCATTCCAAAAGGCGCTTCAATTACCCTTTCAGAATATGGAGAATCTTTCACAATTGACCTGAACGTGGCAAAAGCCGCAGGTGAATCCGTTAAAATGGATGGTAATGATGTCGTAATCAAAAGACATGACATGGAACTAAGAGTTCACCTCAAAGACTTTACAGACAAAAAGAGTGTCATTTCAGGCATAATTGACTATATATATCTCAAAACAGTCCCCATCTCAGATGAGATCCCTGATATCGGCACAATTTCCGCTTCATTTGGTGCACGTCTCAATTCATTCCCGGTAGATGCTGAAATAAAGACTACTATTCAGAGCATACTTCCGGAAAACTTACAGAATGCATTCCTGCTCACCACCCCAAAAGACGGTTACCATATCAGTAACATTGCCTATGCCATGACTATCGACACCGGTCACTTAAAGGACGGGACAGATATCGGAACTGCTACAATCCGTATGTCAACAGACCCTGCCTGGGTTAAAGAGCATGGCGGAGAGAAAGCAATTGTCATTATGCACAGAATGGATGACGGGACAGTAGAGACTCTTGAGACAACATATACAGGCACCGACAGTACAGGAAACATGGTCTTTGAAGCAGTCTCCCCAAAAGGTCTCTCCACATTTGCCCTTGTTGCAATAAAAGAGGGAGATATCAGAACAGCAGATCAGACCAGAATTAATACATCAGGTACAGATAATATTTATAAGACAAGTCCAACACAAAGCGGCCTTCCCGTAAGCCTTATAGTAGTCGCTGTTATTGCAGCTATGTTCATAGGCGGATTTACATTCAGGAGAAAAATGAATGAAAAATAAACTGAAAATAATAACAACTCTCTTTATCCTTTTTTTTGTCATTTCCGGTGTCTCTGCAGGCACATCCACATACCCGTCAGGGACCGATGATAAAGAGATCACTTCTGCACTTGATTTCTTAAAAACCTGTCAATATGATGACGGCGGGTTTGGTGAAGAAGGCAGAGGCAGTAACCCCGGCACTTCCACATGGGTAATTTTAGCTATTGCAGCTGCAGGGGAAAACCCAGAAGACTGGGTTGTTAACGGCACCTCAGCAATGGATTACCTAAAGAACCTGACTGAAGAGACCCTTGCCATTGACGGAACTTCAGAGACTGCAAAGATGATTATAACCGTTGTTGCAGTCGGAAAAGATCCCCGTAACTTTGAAGGCACAGACTTTGTCAGTCTTCTTAAAAAAAAGGAAAAACCAGACGGCCGGTATAGTGATTTTATATATACCACAAACTGGGCCATCATCGCAATGTCAGCAGCAGGAGAAGATACTAAAAAATCTGTAGAGTGGCTAAAGACACAACAGAACGAAGACGGTGGCTTTGGGTGGATGCCCGGAGCAGACAGTGATTCTGATGATACAGCTTCAGCACTGGAAGCGCTCATTGCAGGCGGTGAACCGGCCAGCTCCCCGACAGTCAGAAAAACCCTCAGTTACCTGCGTAATGCTCAGATGAATGACGGTGGTTTCAACTATGGCGGTTCTTCCGGTTCAAATGCTGCCTCAGCCGCATGGGTAATACAGGCAATCACTGCAGCCGGAGAAAATCCCACTGAATGGACAAAAAACGGGAGAGATGTAGTCAGCCAGATGCTCTCATACCAGCAGCCGGCAGGCTATTTCATGTGGACTGATATGCTCACAAGTAACCCGTGCAGGATGACCGCCAGTGCAGTTCCGGCACTACTGGGAAGACCATACCCTATCATTCCCGGACAGGATTCCCCGCTTCTTTCATCTGAGATATCTGATACAGCAACTCTTGCATCCACAGTAACTGCTCAGGGAGTTCAGACAGAGACACCTGATGAGAGCATTCCGGCAGCGACAGAAACAGAAACAGACCGGACTGAAACCACCATAACAGTCATTGATGATTTTGGCTATAAAACAACAATTCATGCCATACCTCAGAGGATCATCTCCCTTGCACCATCAAATACGGAAATCCTGTTTGCACTTGGTCTGGATGACAAAATTGTCGGGGTCACAGATTACTGCAACTACCCGGCAGAGGCAGAGAAGATCAACAAAGTGGGCGGCTATAGCACAGTAAATACCGAGAAAGTCATTGCTGCCAATCCGGACCTCATCATCGCAAGTTTTGGAAATACCGAAGAAGCCGCCACACAGCTTCGCGGGATGGGATTTGCAGTCATTGCACTCAACCCGGAGACCTTCCATGATGTAATTGAGGATATAAGAATTGTCGGGAGAGCAACAGGCACAGAAACCAGAGCCAATGAAGTGGCAGATAGTATGCAGGAACAGATTAATGCAATAACTGAAAAATCAGCAGAAGTAAAAAACAGACCATCTGTTGCCCACATAGTCTGGTATGACCCAATCTGGGTGAGCGGCAACCATACATTCCAGAATGAGATGTTTGAGATGGCAGGCGGAGAGAATGCATTTCCTGACATTGAGGGCTGGGCGATTGTAAGCCTTGAAAAATTCATTACTAAAGATCCGGATATTCTGATTGTAAATACAGGAAGTGGAATGGGAGAGAGCGGAAAGGATATTATCTATGACCATATCATGAACGAACCCCGTTTCCAGAACCTGGAAGCTGTAAAAAACAAACGTGTATATCTTGTTGATTCAGATATAATCGACCGCGGAGGGCCCCGTCTCATAGATGCACTTGAAATCACAGCGTCCTGTATACACCCGGAAATCTACAACAGTTCGGCAGAGGAAAAAACAACAATTCCTGCAATGAGTTCCCCGGGATTTGGTCTTGTTGCATTTGTTGCACTTGTTAGTCTCATAATCGGAATAATTCTCGTTGATCCCACTCAGTTAAAGTTAAGGAGAAGATAATCTTGGAAAAACAGTTTAGGAGAAGAGCAGTCACTCTCCTGATAATTCTCTCATTTTTAATCTCCCCTGTCTTTGCAGAGGAATATAGTGGAACAGAACTCTGGAAAAAAGACTGTGGACATACAATTTCCGCAGTTGGCATAACACCGGGCGGCAATTATATCGGCACCGCCGGACAGAATTCTGTTTCACTATATGATAAGAACGGGGAAAAACTCTGGGACTATCCGGTTGGTACCAGATATGGCATATCACTTCAGGACAGAGGTCCTCTGGGTCCTCTGATTGCCGTTAGCGGGGACGCACTCAGGATACTTGATATCAATGGCAAAGTCATCCGGAAGCAGGACAGAAGATACTATGTCTATGATGTTGTGTTTTCCAGAGACGGCAATGAAGTCATTGCTGCCTATGATGACAATACAATCTGCTATTACAACATCTCAGACGTTACTACAAAGAGCAGCAGCACTGCCAGAGGATCATCATGCAGTTCAGATAAAGATGCAGATGCAAATCTCTCCTGGAGTTCAGACGTAGGCGAGGATCTCTCCTGTATTGCATGGAC
>DAOVRB010000230.1 GCA_030628325.1 Methanomicrobiaceae archaeon
ATGCGCGCCTCTTCTATGGCGGCGGGATTAATTCTGCAGAACGTGCTGCAGAGATGGGAAAATATGCTGATACAATTGTCGTTGGCAACGCGGTCTATGACGAAGGTGTCGAAGCACTCAAAGCAACAGTGCGTGCTGTAAAATAATGCCGGAAATTGAGTTTGTATTATGTGAACCTCTGTATGAGGGGAATATCGGGTTCGCCGCAAGAGTGATCAAAAACTTTGGTTTTGAACGCATGGTGCTCATTAACCCGCCTGAAATAGGTGACGAAGCAATTGCCCGTTCATCCCATGCAAGAGATATTCTGGAAAATGCAGAGCGCTGCACGTTTGACGAAGTAATTGAGCATAGTAATCTCCTTGTCGCAACAACAGGCGAACTCTCAAAAACAATTTCAACTGCCATGAGGATGCCATACTATTCCCCTTCTGAACTGCGCGGAATGTTAGACGGGATAGACGGACGTGTGTCAGTCATTTTTGGCAGGGAAAACTGGGGTCTTTCAAACGAGGAGGTGAAAAAATGCGATATTATCTGCACGATACCTACCTCACCTGTATATCCTATTATAAATATATCTCATGCAATCGGAATTGTTGCCTACGAACTCGCCCACTTAACACGCAGGGAATATCCGCATGCCACAAGAACTGAGATGGACTCCCTGTACTCTCATTTTAATGATTTCCTTGACAGAATTGACCACCAGGATTTCAAAAGGGAGAATACCATGATTATGCTGCGCAGGATATTCGGGCGTACAAGACTGACACCCCGGGAGGTAACCACCATGCACGGTCTTCTCAGGCGGACTGAGTGGCACCTTAATAATAAGAAGTAAAGCCGCCAATAATAAATATAGATATAATGATTCTCGTTGACTGGCAGATCAAAGACCGCATAGAGAGGGGTTTTATAAAGATTGACCCGTATGACCCAAAATTTGTCCAGCCAAATTCGCTTGATATAAGGCTGGGCGACCATTTTGTCTGGTATGAAGAAGGAACTCAGGTGATAGATCCGTACGAACAGAGCACTATCACATCACAGGTCAGTGAAAAGCACGCCGAATACATTGACATCCCTCCGGGAATGTTCATCCTTGCCGAGACCTTCGAGCAGATTGAACTCCCCGACAATATTGTAGCAACAATTGAGGGTAAAAGCAGTATCGCAAGACTGGGTATTGCACTTCATCAGACAGGCGGATGGATAGACGCAGGTTTCCGGGGGACTATCACGCTTGAGATCAGCAACGCCAATCAGCGCCCGGTCAGGCTCTATGCGAAAATGCCAATCGGACAGCTTGTCTTCTACACAACAGAGCGTGCAGAATTCCCATATGGTTCAAAAGGAGATGCAAAATATCTTGACCAGAAGCAGGCAACCCTCTCACGTTACCACAGAAACCCGAAAATGGATGGGAACCGGAAATCATTGTAATCCGGTTTTGATCATTTTAATACCAAAAAAACTAAAATTTAGTCACGTTCGGAGATAAAATATGCGACTTCTGTTAATCCACTCAGATAAAATCGAATATATTGCACGAAAAAAAACACCCGTTGCTGAGGAGAATGTTGTGATTGAGGACTCCCTTGAGGAGGCACTGACTATATTCTGTGCTGTTGAATCAGTCGACGAAAACGATCCTGCTTTTGTAATTGGAAAAGCGACAACGGAGATTATTGAAACTGCAAAGAAACTGGGCACTACAAACATCATGCTCTACCCCTATGCACACCTTTCGAGTGATCTCTCTTCTCCAAAAATTGCCATTGAAATATTAAAGGGCATTGCAGAGAAGTGCTCGGAAGATGAGACACTCACTGTCAGGCGTGCACCCTTCGGCTGGTATAAGGCTTTCACTCTTTCCTGCAAGGGGCACCCGCTCTCCGAACTCTCACGCACGATTGTCCCGGGAGAGGGAGAGGGTGAGAAACCGGAGAAAAAAGTAGTTGAACATGAATTTTTTGTTCTTACACCAGAGGGCGAGTGCAGGGACTACAAAGAATATGCCGATGACAGCATATTTGGGAAACTTGTCAAAAAAGAGACAGGCATGGGAGTTGAATCCGGTACCGAGCCTCTTCATGTGGAACTCATGCGCTCGAAAGAACTTGTGGACTACGAGCCTCTCTCTGATGTAGGCCACCACAGGTGGATGCCACGCGGAAAGATTGTGCGTGACCTTCTCTCAGACTATGTGCTGGGACTTGTCCTCGATTATGGCGGAATGCCTGTCGAGACACCTGTCATGTACGACCTGGGTGACAATGCAATCAACGAACATGCAGCGAAGTTCGGCGAGAGGCAATACCGTTTCAGGAGCGGAAACCGCAACATGATGCTCAGGTTTGCTGCCTGTTTCGGTATGTTCTCCATCATGCACGACATGCACATCTCACCAAACACCCTCCCCATGAAGATGTATGAACTGTCCACATACTCATTCCGTCATGAACAGAAGGGGGAGTGCATCGGTCTCAAGAGACTTCGTGCATTCACAATGCCTGATATGCACACACTCTGTCTTGATATGAAACAGACTCTCCAGTGCTTTGAAGAACAGATGATGATGGGCTGGCAGACAGGTAAAGACCTTGAGACACCACTTGCAGGTGTATTCAGATGCACACAGGATTTCTATAAAGAGAACGAAGCATGGGTCCGGCACATCGTTGCGATATCCGGCACACCGATGCTTATTGAGCTTCTTTCAGACCGTGTGCACTACTGGATTGCCAAGGTTGATCTGGCTGCAGTTGACGCTCAGGGCAGGCCTATCGAGAACCCGACAGTTCAGATCGATGTCGAGAGTGCAGACCGCTTTGATATCAAATATCGCATGGACGGTGAAACAGTTCACCCACCAATCATTCACTGCTCACCAACCGGGAGTATTGAAAGGGTTATCTGCGCATTGCTTGAGAACACAGCTTCACAGACAGTGCCTCAGCTTCCTGCATGGCTTTCCCCGACACAGGTACGCCTTGTGCCTGTTGCCGAACGCCACACTGAATTTGCCGGAGAAATCTGCACAAAGATGAATGCTGCGGGTGTCCGGACCGATATGGACGACCGTGAGGAAACTGTAGGTAAGAAAGTCCGTGAAGCCGGTATGGACTGGGTGCCGTTTGTGGCAGTCATTGGTGACAGGGAAGTTGAAACAAAAAAACTTACTGTCACAATCAGGAAACTTTCAGAACCAAAGAAACCATATAAGGAAGAGATGGATGCGAATGCACTCATCACAATGGTAAAAGAAGAAACTGCAGGCAAACCATCGAGAGCGCTTTATACACAACGCAGGCTTTCGATGAAA
>DAOVRB010000280.1 GCA_030628325.1 Methanomicrobiaceae archaeon
AACCGGGTAATATTTGGTAATGCCCGTGTCAGTTCATCTACAATTGTCACATCTGCAGCCCCTGCAGTTCTTGAGAGAGGATTCAGATCAATTGTAATAACTGTTTTTCCCATTTCCCTGAGCGCTTTGCACCGGTCACCATCTTCAAGCGGCACCAGCACCACATCACTTTTAAATATCCCGTCCCTGAGACAGAGTGCCCTGTCATGTGAAAGCGGCAGAAGGCGTTCTGCAACACCTGTGAGCAGATCCACACCATTATTATTAAGGAGGGCAGAAATTTTTCTCATCCTTACTTCAGTCCTGTGAAACAGATTGACTTCCACAAGGGCACCGCTTGCTTTCTGGAGGGCGGCAATTTCTGCTGAGGCAAGAGCGGCAGTATTCCCGTTCACAGATATTACAGGATGCCTGGCAGTTTTGAGATATGCAGCCGAAACCCTCTCTGCCAGTTCTGCACTATCTGTTGTCTTCTCACCGAGCAGATAATCAAAGGCCTCACCTCTCCCGTGAGCACTGACACCTTCCATGGCAACAATACCTTCTCTGGCACCGTCAGCAATTTTTTCCCTTCTTATTAATGAATGATATCCGGGGTGGTCTTTAGGTATCACGGGACCTCCTCCAGAAGATGAAAACCTGTCTTTGCTGTTCTCATAACAAACACCTCTCCAAACCGGCTCAGAACGTCAATCGATCTCTCCCCGTATGCGAAGAGACCGTCTCCAAGCATTGTCATACTCGCAGGTATCCCTTCTGCATCACAGGCCGCCAGTGCAGTATTTACATTCTCTGAAATAAGGCCGCTTTTTTCAGCAAAATCTCTTGACAACTGGAAAAAATGATAGATATCTTCCGGACATTCACAGGAATATGCGTTCTCAATTCTCTTCATGGCATCATCTGAATCCAGTACATCCGCTGTATTCATGGGACCAAAATTAACTGCTGATATTGGTTCTGTTATCTCATATAACCGCGTAATTTTTGTATTTATGCCCTGCCCTGTTCTGCACACCAGACCTCCGTTCTTACATGCTGCCACATCACCAAGGCCGGTTCTGTGCACAATTTCCGCTTCGTGTGCCAGTGAGGCGATATCCTCCACTGAGAGCGAAAGCCCGAATAATGCATTTATTGCAGTTATTGAAGATAACAGGGCTGCAGCACTCATTCCAAAACCTGCGCTAATCGGAAGGCGGCATTCAGTGATAACTTCTGCGGAGATCTCCAGTTTTTCCATGATGTATTCAATAGGTGGAGAACCCTGAAATTCATCCTGAATTGTGCTGTTGCCATGAATTCTCCTGATTGTTACATGTGGTGTATCAGCCTTCACAACACTTGCAGTCACTCCTTCGCTAACCACAATACCTGCACCGATACTTCCGGCACCAGAACACGATTCTCCCTGTACGCGCCTGAAATATCCGGAAATGTGGCCGGGACAGAAAGCTCTTACAGTACCGACCATATGGCTGCTGCCACCTCTTCCTTGTTTCCGGAGACTACAGTTCTCAGACCTTCTTTAAGAATAGTAAAAGTACCTGATTCTGCGCCCATTACATCCGGAGTATTGACAACCACCATCCGGACCCCTGCATTTAGCATGCTTTCTCCTTTATCTTCTTCATCCCATCCAAGTTTGAATGCAACTGTCAGTGGATTATACTGCGTAATTACGTCCTGTAACAGTTTTGGAAGAAGTTCTAATTTTATTGTAAGAGGAGAGCCGCTCGGTATTTTCCCTTCATATCTGACCGGTGCAAAGTCAGAGATTGCTGCTGCACTGACATAGATATCAATCTCTCTTTCTTTGCACAGTGTGAGTACGGCTTCCCTCATTTCCAGAGCACTGGATATTCTGATATTTTCCACACAGGGAAATTCAGAGTTGTGCACAACAGTGACGTCCGCTCCCAGACGATATGCCTGTAATGCAAGTTCACGTCCCATCATGCCGGTCGAACGGGTTGTCATAATTCTTACATCATCAACAGGTTCACTGCATGCCCCGCTTGTGATGAGAACTTTTTTTCCTGCAAGAGGCCTGTCCGAAACGCCCCGTTCGACATTCAGGATGATTTCCTCAATATTGGCAAACTTTGCCTTGTTCTCTTCAAATCTTGGGCCAACTACCACAATTCCCCATGACTTTAATTTTAACAGACTTTCAGTGACTGCAGGATGGTGGAACATACTCTCGTGCATCGCAGGAACAATTACCACAGGCATTCCCCTGCCGATTGCGGTTGTTGCAAATGTTGTCACAGGTGTATCGTCAATACCTGCGGCCATCTTACAGATCGTGTTGGCTGTGCATGGTGCAATCAGGAGCAGATCGGCACTACCCCCGATACCGCAGTAGGTGACATGCTCAACCATTCCACTGCATCTGAGAAGTACAGGTCTCCCTGTTGCATATGTAATTGCATCAGGATGGATTATGCCACATGCAGAATCAGTCATAACCGCCTGCACTACAGCCCCCCTGCGTCTGAGTTCTCTGGCGAGTCTGACATCCTCGACCGCAGCAACACTTCCGGTAACACCGAGCACTATTGTTCTGTTTTTGAGTATTTTTTCAGGGTTTTTCATGTACAATCACATCCTGCACAATATGCCATTTACCAGGGGAATATTTTTTCACACTGTGTTTGCTGATCTCCGCACCATATCCTGCTTCTGAGAGATGTGTCAGTATTTCATCTTTAACTTCTCCAATACTATGCACATGGAGGATACTTTCCGGATGAATGTGTTTTAGGAGATGAGGCACCATTCTGACTGCGTCAAAATGCCCCATTAAAACCCTGTCATACTCCCCTCTGAGAAGATTTCTGCAGTCACCACATTCTGCA
>DAOVRB010000266.1 GCA_030628325.1 Methanomicrobiaceae archaeon
ATGAGAATGTCAGGATTAACAATTATATTCTCAGACACCCGTATGACCGGAAAGGGACATATCTCTGGATAAAAAATCAGTTTTCTGTCGCATCATGATCTGGAAGTAATCCTATCCTGTAAAACCAGAGAATTGTCATGTAAAATAGTGTGTTTTTCTGTACTCTCAGTTGCATATCAGAAGAATGCCTCTTTTTTCTTTCTTAAGACTTTTTTTGGTACTCTCTTTCTGTGTCCGGAAATATATACTCTCAAAATTCTGTTCTCTGCGCATGGCCTGTGGATACGCCGCTGCCCTCTCAACAATGTAGCCGAATGTTTCTGACATAGTCAAGATGGTCATCTGGAGAATATATACCGGTACGCCGTGTGCGGTGTGAAAGTAAACTATCTCTGAATATGCATGCACTGATATCAGTATTTCAGAGCAAGGAACATTGTGGTTCCCTGACCCGTATATCTGAGCAGATTTCTGTTCCTTTCTACATCCCCCTGGTGTTTGATAGTATAATGCCGGATGAGATAACATCAGGTAGTATAACTTATATTAGAGAGAGTAGTCAATACAACATTCGACAATCCTATATCTTTATCAGTATACATAGTAAAACACAGGTTTGGATATGCTTATAATAGAAAATCTACATGTGGAGATAGAGGGGAAAGAAATTCTCCATGACATAAATCTTCACATTGGAGAAGGTGAGACACATGTACTCATGGGACCCAACGGTTCAGGGAAGACTACACTCCTCAGAACAATCATGGGTTTCTCCGGGAATAAAGTCACAAAAGGCTCTATTATTTTCAAAGGGCGTGATGTGACAGATCTCCCTCTGCACGAACGGTCACGGTATGGTATGGGTATAATGTTCCAGAGACCGCCTACCATATCCGGTCTTAAACTGGGCAAACTTCTCGCGGCAACCTCAGGTAATAACCCCGGGGCCATCGCAATTCTTGCAGAAAGACTCGGTATGACAGATTTCCTTGACAGGGATATAAACGCGAACTTTTCAGGAGGAGAGATAAAAAGGAGTGAAGTACTTCAGCTGATGGTACAACAACCTGATTTTGTCATGCTTGATGAACCGGAGAGTGGGGTGGATCTTGAGAACATCTCCATTATTGGTGCTGAAATTGCAAAGCTTGTCGAGAAAGACCGGCATATTATAAACCGGCATAAGAGCGGCCTGATTATCACACATACCGGATATATCCTGAATTATCTTGAGGCGGATGCAGGACATATGCTCTGCGAAGGCGAGATTCGCTGTCATGGCAACCCGCGTGAAATCCTGAAAGTTATAAAAGACAAAGGCTACAGGGAGTGTATTGAATGCCAGAAGATAGAGAAAAGTTAAAATCGGTCTCATCCGAAGATCAGAAAAGGATTGAACTCTCGGGTGTTGAAGTTGATTCAGATAACCGCTGTGGGACCTTCTTCCAGGAAGACCAGAATATCGTAACCTCACACTGTCAGTACGAAGGCATTGAGATGCTTCCAATTGATATTGCCCTGAAAAAATATGACTGGCTCAAGGATTATTACTGGAATCTTGTACCGAGAGACAAGGATGAATATACCCGTTATGTGGCAGAACAGGAACCGAGGGGTTTTGTCGTTATTGCAAAGTCCGGGAGTAAAAACATCTTTCCACTTCAGACCTGTCTCTTTATGCACAAGTCGGAGATCCAGACTGTTCACAATATTATCATTGCCGAAGAGGGTGCCGAACTGCACCTGATCACCGGGTGTGTGAGCAGTATGGATGTTAAAAAAGGTACACACTACGGCGTTACAGAGATATATGTAGGTAAAGGCGCACTTGTCAGCAATACAATGATTCACACATGGGGTGAAAATATTGATGTATTCCCAAGAAGTGCATCCCGGGTCGAAGAAGATGGGGTATTTCTCTCAAACTATGTCAGTATGAAGCCGGTACATAACGTCCAGATGTACCCTGTGGCAGAACTCACAGGAAAGAATTCAGTTGCACGTTTCAACAGTGTTGTTGTGGTGCATCCCGGGTCAAATCTCGATCTCGGCCAGTATGCAGTTATGTCTGGTGAAGGTTCCAGCGCTGAACTGCTATCCAGATTGATTACAAAGGGGGGTACCGGGATTTCCAGGTCTCATGTTATAGGTGCGGGAGAGGGCACAAAAGGGCATATTGAGTGCAAAGGCCTTATTCTTGAGGATGGGATTATCCATGCGATCCCTGAGATTGAGGGCCGACTCACAAACACCGAACTATCTCATGAGGCGGCGGTTGGCAGGATAGCCCGTGATGAGATTGAATACCTGATGTCACGCGGCCTGGATGAGGAGGAGGCAACAGCGACGATCATCCGTGGATTTTTGGATGTAAAGATCGTGGGTCTCCCTGCGTCTCTCCAGAAACAGATAGATTCTGCGATCGATGCCGTGGAGTCTGGATTTTAGAGTGATACATTATGACTGATGAGCGGTTTTTTGAGCTGCGGAAAAAAATGGTTGAATTCCAGATCAGGGCACGCGGGGTATCTGACCCCCGTCTCCTTTCTGTGATGGAAGAAGTACCACGCCATAAATTTGTTCCACAAAATGTCAGGAAACATGCCTATGACGACTGCCCGCTCCCCATAGGTTTCGGGCAGACAATCTCCCAGCCATATATTGTTGCCGTAATGACTGAACTGCTTGAACTTACACCGACAGACCGCGTGCTGGAGATTGGCACAGGAAGTGGTTATCAGGCAGCACTTCTTGGTACACTTGCACAGGAAGTAATCTCTCTTGAAAGGATTCCGGAGCTGGCGGATATGGCAGAGACCAATCTTAAAGAGTGTGGTATTAAAAATGTGAAAGTCATCGTGTGCGACGGGACGAGGGGTTATCCTGATACAGCGCCGTATGATGCAGTCATTGTAACCGCTGCTGCTCCGGAGATACCTGAAACACTTACAGATCAGCTTTTGGATGGCGGACG
>DAOVRB010000046.1 GCA_030628325.1 Methanomicrobiaceae archaeon
AATTTTCATTTTCTCATTTTTTAAATGCTACAATTGCCAGATGTTCAACTATTTGGAAAGAGCACTGAGATTTTCAGAGAAATTTTGTTAGAACTGTGATGCCGTATGAAAGGAGATACAAATCAATGCGCAAAAGTCAAAAATACCACCTGACCAAAAAAGGCACAACTTTTCTGACAGGAGAGGACGGGAAGAAATAATCAGTGATAATAAATAATATTCATAAGTAAATGTCTGATACTGAATTTTGCGGCACTATATATTAAAAAAGGGGAATTATATGAGCAAATCCGGCCTAAAAAATTTAAAGATGAAATCAGTCGATATGACTGATCAAAATATTGAAAAGATAGCAGACCTCTTTCCGGGTGTCATTACCGAGATCGAGGATGAAGACGGAAATTTGAAGAAAGGGATTGATTTCGATCTTCTAAAACAGGAGTTGTCTGCCGATTTTATCGAGGGAAGAGAAGAACGCTATGACTTTACATGGGTTGGCAAAAGACAGGCAATCATTGAGGCAAACCGCCCGATAAATAAGACGCTTCGCCCCTGCATGGAAGAAAGCAAAGACTGGGAGAATACAGAGAATATCTATATCGAAGGGGATAACCTTGACGCCTTAAAACTCCTCCAGGAGAGTTATCTTAATTCTTTAAAGATGATCTATATCGATCCGCCGTACAACACCGGAAAAGATTTCATCTACAATGATCGTTTTGTGATGGACAGCGATGAGTATGATGAGGAGACCTGTGCATATGACGAAGCTGGAAATCGGATGTTTAAAAATAGCAAGGACAGGGGCCGGTATCATTCTGATTGGTGTTCGATGCTGTATCCAAGATTAAAGCTTGCTCATAATTTATTAAGAGACGACGGGGTTATTTTTGTCTCAATAGACGATCATGAGGTGCATAATTTACGAAAAATTATGGATGAGATTTTTGGTGAGGAAAATTTTGTTGCAAATATTGTCTGGCAGAGAGCATTTTCTCCAGTAAATTTGAAAAAGAAATTTTCAGAAAGTCATGATTATATAATATGCTACTGCAAAGAAGCTGAAATATTTACAGTGCTTGGATTAAAGAGGACTGAAACATCATCCGGAAGATACTCTAATTATGATAGTGATCCGAGAGGCCCTTGGACATCAACTGATTTATCTGTTGGCCCAGTAAATAGAGCTAATGTATATCCTATTAAGACTCCCAGTGGAAGGATAATCTCTCCACCTGAAGGTAGATGTTGGGTATTATCAAAAGAACGATTTAATCAAAAATTATTAGATAAAAGAATATGGTTTGGAAAAAATGGTGATAATACCCCACGATTAAAAACATTTCTAATGGAAGTTAAAAGTCGAATTACACCTATGACTTTCTGGGTTCGAGAGGATACAGGAGACTCCCAAGAAGCTACACGTGAATTAAAATTAATCTTTGATGGAAAATTAATTATTGATTATCCAAAACCAACTCGGCTTTTAAAAAGGCTTGGAGAAATTATTTCACAAAATGATGACATAATACTTGACTTCTTCTCCGGCTCAGCAACAACAGCCCATGCCGTAATGAAACTCAATTCCGAAGACGGCGGCAACAGAAAATTCATCATGGTGCAATTGCCCGAGGCGTGCGATGAGAAAAGTGATGCATACAAAGCCGGATTTAAGAATATCGCAGAGATTGGAAAGGAAAGAATCCGTCGTGCCGGGGAACAGATTAAAAATGAGATCGAGGCGGAGAATAAGCAGGCAACACTCGACGGTGAGCCGAAAAAAGTTCCGGATATCGGTTTCAGATTGTTGAAAGTCGATGACACCAATATGAAGGACGTCTATTACTCAGCCGGAGAATATTCACAGGAAACCATAGAAGGACTGGTTGACAATGTCAAAGAAGACAGAAAAGATATTGATCTGCTCTACCAGATCATACTTGACTGGGGACTTCCTCTAAACCACAGGCATGAGATTGAAGAGATTGACGGCTTTACCATTCACATTGTCGATAATGATTCACTTGTCGCCTGTTTTGAGTCAAACATTCCCGAAAGCGTCATGAGAAAGATTGCGGAGAAAAAACCGCTTCGGGCAGTATTTCGGGACGGATCATTCAGGGACAGCCCCGGCAAACTCAATATCGAAGGCATCTTCAAAACGATTGCACCGGATACAAAACTAAGAGTTATCTAAAGGTGGTAAAACCGATATGAACTGCCGCAAAAAATCAAAAGATCACAAAACAGAGGCTTTGATAAACAACGTTCACTCTTTAAAAATCCGCAATTATATGAGGCAGAAATATGAGTGATGCTGAAAAAAAGCTGATTAGAAACAGCACAGCAGAATTTCTGATATTTACCTCAACAGGCGGTGAAGAGTCAATTGAAGTCAGGTACGAAGATGAGACTATCTGGCTGAGTCAGAAGATGATGGCCGCACTCTTCGATGTCGATGTAAGAACAATAAGTGAACACCTGCAAAACATCTTTGTAAATGGAGAGTTGCAACAGGATTCAGTTATCCGGAAATTCCGGAATACTGCAAGTGATGGAAAACAATACAATACAAAATTCTATAACCTTGATGCCATAATCTCGGTCGGCTACCGCGTCAATTCAAAGCGGGCAACACAATTCCGCCAGTGGGCAACGCAGGTGTTGCGGGAATTTGCCATAAAAGGATATGTCCTTGACAAAACGAGGATGGAAAACGGCACATATCTTGGCGAGGACTACTTTGAGCGTCTCCTCTCAGAGATCCGTGAAATAAGACTCAGTGAGAGAAGATTCTACCAGAAGATAACAGACATATATGCAACAAGCCTCGACTACAATAGAGGCGCACCGACAACACGCGATTTTTTTGCAAAAGTTCAGAACAAATTACATTTCGCAATACACGGACATACAGCCGCTGAACTTATTATGGGGCGTGCAGACAGCAGTAAAGAGCATATGGGTCTTACAAGCTGGGAGAAGAGCCCGAATGGAAAGATTCTCAGAACCGATGTCCCGGTTGCCAAAAATTATCTGACTTCAGAAGAGCTTGAATCAATGGGGCGAATTGTCAACGCCTGGCTCGATCTTGCAGAAGAACGTGCCAAAAGAAAGATCCCGATGACAATGGAAGACTGGGCAAAACGTCTTGACTACTTCTTAGAATTTGATGACCGGAAATTACTGGAAGACAGCGGAAAGGTCACAGCAGAAACAGCAAAAGATTTCGCAGAGAGTGAATTTGAAAAGTATCGTATTGTGCAGGACAGGCTTTTTGAAAGCGATTTTGACCGGATGCTAAAAGAGACTGAACCACAAAGAGAAAAATCACCCGGAAAAAGAACAGGAAGTCTGAAATGAAATTACAATTTAAACACCAGGCATTTCAGGCCGAAGCGGCGCTGGCGGTCTGTGATGTCTTTGCCGGTCAGCCAAATGTAACCCCTACATATCTGATTGACAAAGGCCTTTCCGATATAAAATTCCCGCAGAGCAAGTTCAGCAGCGACGGGTGGGTCGATGAGAAATTTATCGACTTTACCGGTTATAAAAACAGCAAAATAAGGCTTGCAGATTCTGAAATTCTTAAAAATCTGCAAAATATACAGCGGGACTTACAGATAGAACCTTCAGACAAACTTGAAGGATACTACAATCTCACAACCGAGATGGAGACCGGTGTCGGCAAGACCTACACATACATCAAAACAATGTATGAGCTAAACATTAGATACGGTTTTACAAAGTTTATCGTTGTTGTACCCTCAATTGCAATTCGCGAAGGTGTTTACAAATCATTTGAGCTGACCGAAGAACACTTCGCAGAAGACTATGGAAAGAAGATCCGGTACTTCATTTACAACTCAAAACAGCTCCATAAACTTGACCAGTTCGCAAATGACAGCAGCATAAATGTAATGATCATCAACTCCCAGGCATTCAATGCCAGAGGAAAGGATGCCAGACGCATTTACATGAAACTTGACTCCTTCAGAAGCCGCAGGCCCATAGATGTAATCGCACAGACAAACCCGGTATTGATAATAGACGAACCGCAGTCAGTTGAAGGTGCGGCAACAAAAGAGCGGCTTAAAGAGTTTAGTCCGTTAATGACTCTTCGTTATTCGGCAACCCACAAGAAAGAAGAGACCTACAACATGGTTTACCGGCTTGACGCACTTGAGGCATACAATAAGCGTCTGGTAAAAAAGATTGCCGTAAAAGGGATATCTATAACCGGTTCAACAGGAACTGAAGGCTATCTCTATCTTGAACATCTGAATTTTACAACGACATCCGCTCCCACCGCAACCCTTGAATTTGAGGTAAGGGGAAAAACCGGGATTAGAAAAGTCACCCGCACTGTAACTGAAGGATATAACCTGTATGACCACTCAGGTGAACTGAACCAGTATAAGGGATATACAGTCTCGGAGATAAACGGACTGACAAATTCGATCTCCTTCACCAACGGAATTTCAATAGCTTCCGGTGAGGTTTTAGGGCTTACAGATGAAGACCAGATCCGGCGTATCCAGATACGTGAAACAATCAAATCGCACCTTGAACGTGAACGTGCTCTCTTCAATAAAGGCATAAAGGTGTTATCTCTCTTCTTCATTGACGAAGTTGCTAAATACAGGCAGTATAATGATTCCGGGGAGCAAATAGGGGGTGAATATGCGGATATCTTTGAAGAGGAATATCAGTCTGAAATTGAAAACCTCAAATTATCCTTAGGTGAAGATGATTATCTCAGATATCTTAAAGGAATAAAAGCAGAAGAGACACACCAGGGATACTTCTCCATTGACAAAAAAGGCAAATATGTCAATAGTAAAGCAAGTGGAAGGGAGAAGATTTCAGACGATGTCGATGCCTATGACCTCATAATGAAGAAAAAGGAGCAGTTGCTTGATCTCCGCGAACCCGTCAGGTTCATATTTTCACACTCAGCACTCAGGGAAGGATGGGATAATCCAAACGTATTCCAGATCTGCACACTGAAGACAAGCGGCTCTGAAGTTCGCAAACGCCAGGAAGTAGGTCGGGGACTTCGGCTCTGTGTAAACAATCACGGCGAGAGAATGGATACTAATGTTCTCGGCGGTGATGTCCATAATGTCAATGTTCTGACCGTAATCGCAAACGAAAGTTATGACAAATTTGCAAGTGCCCTGCAAAGTGAGATGGCAGAAGCTGTTGCAGACCGGCCGCGTGTAGTCAATGCCAGGTTGTTTGAGGGCATGGTAGTTACTGATGCAAACGGCATTGAGAAGGTCATTGACCCTTCACTTGCAGGAAAAATCCACTTCAGTCTGATTAAAATGGATTATGTCGATGAAAACGGTTCACTTACAGAAAAATATTATGAAGATGCCAAAGCAGGAAATTTCACCCTTGCGGATGATATAAAAGATTCTTCTGAATCAGTAGTTGAAATACTGGACAACATCTATAATCCTGATGCATTTAAGCCGGAAGATGCACGCAGCAGGAATGTTGACCTGCAAATAATTGACGACAAACTTGAGATGGAGGAGTTTAAATCCCTCTGGGAAAAGATCAACTCAAAAACAGCATATATCGTTGACTTTGATTCCGATGAACTCATAAAGAAATCCATTGCTCATCTGGATGAAAAACTCAAAGTTCAAAAGATATTTTACAGGGTTGAATCAGGTGCACAGAGAGATACCATCAGCGATAAAAATTCCATTGTCAATGGCGAGTCATTTAAAAAGAATGAGAGTGACAGCACACTTGCAGAGGCAAAAGCAAATTCCGGCGTAAAATATGACCTGATAGGTAAAATTGCAGAATCCACAAAACTTACCAGAAGAGATGTTGCCGAGATATTGAAGGGCATTGAAAAGAGCACATTTGAACAGTTCAGGAATAATCCCGAAGAATTCATAATCAAAGCCTCAAAACTCATTGATGAGCAGAAAGCGACCGTTATTGTTGAACATATTGAGTATAATCTGCTTAAAAATAAATATGATACAGGCATTTTTACCGAGCCAACACTCAAAAAAGGAACTATTGGAAAGAATGCAATTCCTGCAGAAAGAAGCCTTTATAATTATATCATTACTGACTCCAAGACCGAAAGGAAATTTGCAGAAGAACTTGACAAAGACAACAATGTTGCTATTTATGTAAAACTGCCCAACGGATTTTATATTGATACACCCGTTGGAAAATATAATCCTGACTGGGCAATTGCATTTTATGAGGGAACTGTAAAACACATCTATTTTGTTGCCGAGACAAAAGGAGATTTATCTTCAATGCAGTTGCGGGGTATAGAGGAATTAAAAATAAACTGTGCAAAAGAGCACTTTAAGAGAATCAGTTCTGATTCAGTGAAATATGAGGTTATCAAAGATTATGACGGATTATTGAATGAAGTTATGAAATGATCTTTATAGCATATTAAATTCAATTACTATTTTAATGACAATCTGGATTGCATCCACCAACCGTGAAAACTGGGAAATCATAAAAAAGAATAATCTTTGGGGTGTTCCAAAAAGGAATAAGAAAAGCATTGAAAGATCAAAACCCGGAGATAAAATTCTGATATTTGTTAAACAGGAAAGTGTTGGGGATACTACCCTTCCGTCAGCCATCACTGCCTCTTTAGAAATTGCATCTGAACCCTTTGAGGATGTATTTCAGGTCTTCATCAAACCCCTGACTATGCCCGGAGAAGAAACCTTTCCTTACCGTGTAAAATTAAAGGCCGTCAAAATATTTGATGAACCTCTTGATTTCAAATCCCTGATTCCAAAACTGGAGTTTATTGCCAATAAAAAGCAATGGACCGGGCATCTTAGAACGGCAATGAGAACCATCCCCGAAGATGATTATGAATATATAATGAAAGCTGCTGAAACACTAGGAAAGTTGATACCATGACAAAACCCACCCCTGCAAAACTAATCTACATGGACCATTCTGCAACCACGCCCACCCACCCTGATGTGGTTAAGAAAATGATACCATATTTTACAGAACATTTTGGCAATCCCTCGTCACTGTACATAATTGCAAGAAAATCAAAATTTGCAATATCAAAAGCACGAAAACAAGTAGCTGATGTTCTCGGATGTACACCAGATGAAATATTTTTCACTGCAGGGGGGACAGAGTCGGACAACTGGGCAATCAAAGGCACAGCCTTTGCCAACAAAGACAGGGGAAACCACATTATCACTACAAAAATTGAACATCACGCAGTCCTGCACACCTGCGAATATGTCGAAAAAGAG
>DAOVRB010000142.1 GCA_030628325.1 Methanomicrobiaceae archaeon
GAGATATATGCTTCTGCTGCCTCAACAATTGCCTGGGCTGCATCGCTGCCAACTCTCTCTGCACCGTGTTTCTTAGCAATACGTACGACTGCTGCAATAGGTAAATCATTTGCCATATTCAATTCCACCTCAAAAATAAGTATATCAGTATGCATAAAAACATTTCGGGGAAATATCCTCAAATCACGAAAAATAACCATTATGAAGGTTTTATTACGTGTAATTCCCCACACAATACAATTCAGGTTTGTTTTACCAAAAAAACGGTTGTCTGGAAGTATTTCAGGAAAAAACAGGACATTTACCCTTAATCTGATTGCACCAGAGATGCTGCGAGTAAAATCGCATTGGAATAATCTGATGAAGCGCGCGAAGTATCCACAAATATTCTGGCGATATTTAATACAGGTGCACCTCTTGCAAACCCGCCTCCAAGAAGAGATAGTGTACGGAAAATAAGATTCCCTGTTATCCCGTCAGGTGCGATGATTATCCCGTGATCACAGACCGCATCCTCAATCAGAATTTCCATGTGGTCAGCACCGGTCAGTCTTGCAACCAGTTCTGCATCCGCAAGACTGCGGTCAACAGCAGGATGCCGCCCAACATCACCCAGTCGCCCACCTGAAAGGACTGCAACCCGATCATTCAGTCCAAAATTCCCTGCTATCTCACGGGCATGTTTAATGAAGCTGACTTTTTCATCCACAGTCCAGCCTTCGTCAACGCCAACAGGTGCCAGCAGAAACTGTTTCCCCTCTGCTGTCTCCAGAAGGGCAATCCTTTCAAGGTGGCTGACACCCATGGATTTTTTCAGCAGGCCGAGCGTTGAACCTGCAGGGAGTGTACCCCTCACCGCAGCATCAATTTCACCGGCAGCAAGAGCATCTGTCAATGCCTCTTCGGGGTGTTCGCTCACAACCAGCATCTCATCAGAGATGGCAAAAGACTGCGCGATATGAGATTGTAATGAAACTGATTGTGACGGGTAAGATTGTGATGAAATTAACTCTGAGAGAGAAGACTGTGATGTAAAATACTTCACATCAATATCACCGGATACACGTTTTGCACTGGCAATTACCTTTGCCGGTTCTGTCCCCATACCTATGCCAACAACTACCATAACCAGTTACTCCATTTTATCAGACAATTCTCTTATTCTCTTTTAATCGGACAAGCCGGTTTTTCATGTTCAGTCAGACAAATCCATTATGCTCATTCAGTCAAACAATCCCATGATCCCCTCTTCTTCAAGGTTAAAGACTGAAGACTGATTCTCTTCATAATTTACTTTAAGGTGCCTGCTGTCATCCACATATCCTATATCAGCAGCACTCATACCCACATCTGCAAAGAGCCGGCAGACCTCATCCACATTCTCTCCCTTAACTGTCAGGATAAAACCCATGCCCGGGTACATCCGTACCCAGTGTTCAAATGTTATTCCAAGTTTACCAAGGTCAGGACGCGGAATCCTGTCAAGTTCAAGTACTGCCCCCTTTTCACTGACCTCAAGCAGCATGCCAAGCGTACCAATGACACCCGGATTGCTGATGTCCTTGCCTGCAGTGACCAGTTTTCTCCTCCCCAGTGTCTGCATAACCCCAATCTGCGCCCTGACTTCCTTATCAGTGCGGAGAGTCACAGAATCCCAGTTTAATGCACATGAAGGATGTACTCTGCCTTCAAGATCAAGAGCCGCAACAACACGATCTCCCGCAGAGGCAGTGTGGGAAAATATCGCTTCATCTATTTTTACTATACCCATTATCGCAACATCTATCGCGCTGAAATCAGAATCAGGATGAAGATGCCCGCCGACAATCGGGACTAAGAATTTCTTTGATGCATCAGCCATTCCACGCACCACTTCACGGCAGATCTTCTCATTCTGGATTGAAAGAATGTCCACCATCGCAAGGGGTTTCCCACCCATTGCCGCAATATCATGGACATTAACAAGAACTGCACAGAAGCCTGCCCAGTACGGATCTGCCTCCATAAGTTTGCTCCAGATTCCATCCGCAGCAAATAAAAGACCGTCATCATTATTTTTAATGAGCGCAGCATCCTCCCCAAAAGATGCAATAACTTCAGGATCATCAATCCACAGCGAATTGATAATCTCCCCGATTGCATGCTTCCGCGTTACACCGGCATATTCTCTGACGGCTTTTGCGATAGTTTCCGTAGAACAGCTGTTTACCACAATCACACCAACTTATATTTCACGTTAGGCTTTTTTACTATAAATGATATTATTTTTTCGGGTGTGACAGAGCCCGGATAATTACCACTGCCTTTTTCAAAAATCCTGACATATTGTTACACATATGGACTGGGTGGAGAAATACAGACCTCACCAACTGCAGGACCTTGTAGGCAACGGACCGGCTATACGCCAGATTGCTGAGTGGGCACGCACCTGGACCAGAGATTCACCGCCACTTTTATTATACGGGAAACCCGGAACAGGGAAGACTTCCGCCGCACATGCACTCGCCAGTGACATGAAATGGGAAGCGATTGAACTTAACGCAAGTGACCAGCGGACAAAAGATGTAATCGAAAAGATTGCAGGAACAAGCAGCACCACAGCAAGTCTGACAGGTGCATCCAGAAAACTGATTATTTTTGACGAAGCCGACAATCTGCACGGTACCGCAGACCGCGGTGGTGCAAAGGCAATTATTGAGATTATAAAGCATACCCGCCAGCCGATTGTAATCATTGCAAACGATATTTACGGAATTGCAAAGGAATTAAAATCACAGTGTGATCCCATCCAGTTTAAGGCACTCCAGGCGCGTTCGATTGCACCAAGACTGAAGTACATCTGCGCAGCAGAAGGTGTCGTCTGTGATGAGAGCGCAACACATATGATTGCCGAAAGCGCAGCAGGAGACCTCAGGGCAGCAATAAACATGCTGTATGCCGCTGCAATAGGCAGGGAAGAAATTAACAGTTCAGATATCAGTACAGACAGGAAAGACAACAGGGCGACGATATTTGAGCTGATTGGTTCAGTATTCAGAGGAAAAAGTGATGATGTACTCATGAGTCTTTCATATGAGATTTCAGACACACCCGATACTATAGAACAATGGTTAGAAACCAACATTGGTCAGATACCCGGAATTCAAGAACAGGCACAAGCCCATCAGCATATCGCTGAGGCAGACGAATATATCGGATATACATACAAAAGGCAATATTATACATTATGGCGCTACGCAACTGCACTGATGATCATAGGGACTGCAGATGCAGCAGGCGGGAGAGGTCTTTTAACCCGCGTCATGCCACCCGGCCGATGGAGAAAGATGGCAGGCGCCAGACGCAAAAAGGCTATCCGCAACAGTACCATGAGCAAACTATCAGAATACTCACACATACCACGGGGCACCCTGAGAGATGATTTCCTGACAGCAATCAGTCTGATGGTTGAGAACGACCCGGAGACATTTGTCAGAGAGCTCAGCCTTGACAAAGACGAACTCGACTTCTTTTTGCATGACAAAACCCGCTCAGCAAAGATAATAAAAGAAATTTCAAAGAAGAAAAAAGAAGCTGAAAAAAAGAGTATAAAGAAGAAAGAAATCAGGAAAAGTAACATACAGAAGAGCAGATCTGAAAATAATGATATAAAGAGAGATCTGACACTGGATATCGCACCAAAAACCGGATCTACTGAAAATAAAGAAGAACTGCCAAAACCGCCAGATGATGAAAAAATGGTTCTTCAGCCGGGAGCAGATCACAAACAGTCAACACTCTTTGACGGATTTTGAGGGGTATAGTGGCGAAGGTTTCTTTTTGAACTCATGCTGAATCAAAGATCCATCATGAGCTCCATTCATTTTTGGAATGGAGCTTAATGTAAAGTGGAAGTTTGCTATAAAAATCAAATCCAGACAACCAATGAGTCAGCTTCATCCAGACTCAGATTAGACTTAACAGAGTGAAATATAGATCTTGCGTTGAGACCACTTCAATAAGTTGCTGAACAACTATGATCAAAACTCTGTGATTTTGGTGTGTGGCTCAATAAGATTCCTGTTTTTTCGGGAATTTGATCAACGAATTTTTAATTATTACCACTTTTTTGGAAAAATTGTACAAAAATTGCAAAAGTCCTGAAATAAAACGGCAAGCTATGCTAATATTGCCTCCTTCGGAATTAGCATTTCATAATTTGAAGGAAATTAAAATGTCAAATGTGTGATCATTTAGCTTCCATCTTTTGAACCCAACAAACTTCCCCGTTTATGCTGAATGTTGACCTCTTTTTTTGCATTCTGTATGAGTCCAAGTGCCTCACCAACTCCAATCTTCGAAACCATTTTTAGAAACTTTGGAATTGTAGTCTGTTTTTTTCGGGTATAAGCATCATCGTCATAGGTCTCTTTATTTACCAGCAGATGCCAGA
>DAOVRB010000091.1 GCA_030628325.1 Methanomicrobiaceae archaeon
TGCTCCTGATCAGTGTCCTCTGCCCGTTTGCATAGATATCCTCCATCTCCGGGCTCCCTCCTTTGAGCACGACAAGGTCGGTCGTGGTCCCCCCAATATCAATAACAAGACAGTTCTCCTCACCTGAAAGGTAGCGGGCGCCGAGTGCCACCGCTGCCGGGCTTGAATTGTACAGCAGGGACGGGTTTTTCATCACAGGTTTTGGGGCTGCAAGCCCGCCGTCACCCTTGAAATAGTAGAAATTCCCTGCATATCTGCGGATATCTGTGGTCATCCGGGTGACTATGTCTCTGATCCGTGCGTTGATCTCTGTACCTGCAATCCTTGCCGGAAACCCGGGTTCACCGAGGTAATGACTCACTGCGATCCTGTTCGCAGGATAGTAATCCAGCGCAATCTCTCTCACCCTCTCTTCAAGAGCAGGGTTTCTTATGGAAAATTTTCCTGCGATACAGAGGCAGTCTGCCCTGTTTTCCCTGAGTGCCAGACGGACTTCACTCTCATTGATCTTCTCAGGGATATCACCCCTGTGGTTGACTGCGCCTGATACGGCGTTTTTGTATACAAGCCCGGGTCCCGGAATGGTGATAGTCTGCACCGAAGGACCGGTACCTGTGACAAGGCGGTTTAATGGCTGAGAAGTGGAGATCGCCAGACGTCCCTCTCTCCTGACAGATGCAAGAGCACCTGCTATCCCTGTACTGTTTGCAACTTTTACCGTTGATATCCCGTCTCTCCCGACGATGGCGATGTCGGTATTCGTCCCGCCGATGTCTATCCCTGTGAAGATTTGAAATGCCTCCCTGTTGGGTATCTGTTGTACCTGATGTACATTATGTACCTTATGGGTACCAAATCCGGCTGTTAAACCTTATGTACATCTTGCTGGCAGGTTACTGCCAGATAAAAAGAGGAAGAGATTGTTTATCTCTTTTGTTATCTTCATGATTCATGAATTATAGTCGAAGAGCAAATTACAGTCATATCAGGTGACACGTCATACAATTCTGTCATAGGATCCTGTTGTACTATTGTCAATGGCACACGTCCGGACGGGACAAATGCAGCAGTGTTGATCTCAGATTCCTGCCTGCTTTGATCGTAACCTGAATAGATCAAAAATACACCCTGTTACACCCTATTGTACTGCGTTAAGAAAAAAAGCACTGTAACTTATGAGGATTATAAAGAAAAGCAGCGGTAAAAAAACAACTGTGCAGTGTCTCCACCACCGTCTTCCATCCTATAGTACACTATGGAGTGAGTAATAGGCAGGCAACGGATATGAAGTGGTAGCAAACCTGATCCTTCCGTCTCTGTCCTGCCGGGTACTATACTGTAATTTACTGCAGAATAGCGATATAGATGAGCATATCATAATATGCCGCAAAAATCAAAACAGAGAAGCTCTGACTCTATTTGATTTCTTCTTCGTCCACTTCTTCTATTAAATGATGCAGGTGCTCATCAAGATTTTTCAGATGTGCCTTGAGGGCATCCATATCTCTGTCTGCATGTTCAATGTCATTATGAACATGTTCCAGTTCACCTTTTATATGTATAATCAGTTCTTTCAGATCTGTCAAATTAACCACCTTTGTATTTATGCAGGAATTCCCTGACTGCTGAACTGAACTATCCGGCTGTCTGGCTGTTCAGCCGCCGGTTCCTGCCTATTAATAATAGGCAGTTAGGTAGCATTATATCCTGGCCCAAATAGATTCGGAAAATCTTTTAAATCTAAAAACGGTGGGATATTGTACATTTTCCCGGGTTTCAGATGCCATTGGGGCACCTATGCATCAGGATTCACTCAGAATATGTACTTTTCAGCAGAAAAATCCGGGTGAACTACCCATGAGCTAAAGACTCATGGGCTTCCTGCTTCATTACCCGGTCCATACTCTTATATTCCGGTTCAGGACGTCCTTCACCTTCCGGGTGCTTTTATGAGACTTATCCGGATCAGGGCTCCGCCAGTGATATCGCCCGGAATACGGTCTTCTGCCTGTATACTCCCCCTGTACTGGTCGAGAAGTTTTTTTGTTATAAAAAGTCCGAGCCCCAGCCCTGCGACAGCGGTCTGCCCCCGCTGGAAACGTGAAAACATAGTTCTCTTCAGTCTGTCCGGGATACCCGGTCCGTCATCAGCAACCGTAATTATGACATTACTACCCACATCCTCAGCAGATATTGTGATATTTACATCATCTCCTCCGTGTTTGATACTGTTTCCTATGAGGTTTGTAAATACTTCAGGCAGGAGATCGTTTGCCATCACCTCCAGTCCGCTGGGTCCATAATGCAGGTTGGAATGAGCAAACACCTGTAACTCTGTCTTAATTACAGCATCAAGAGAGACCGGTCTGAGACGATCCTGGTTTTCATTGATCGTTCGTATGGTAGATACATTCCTGATAATTGAATGGCTCTTTCCTACACCCTCATATGCCTTTTGCACCATCTCTTTTGCTGTTCCGTCCAGCATATCTTTCACGAATTCAAGGTATCCGAGTGCAACTGTATTGGTATTATTGATGTCATGGGACATGATATCAAGATAGAGATTTGCCTCATCACATGCAACTGTGATCTGCTCTCTGGAACGGACCTCGCTGGTAATATCCGTTGCAAAACCCTCGATGCCGGCATATCCGTCCTGGCCGGGATGCACTCCCCTGCCCTGTTCCCAAATCCATCTCTCCTCGTTTGCGGCGGTATAAATGCGGTATGTATGTCTGTATGGCCTCTCCTCTTCCAGTGCACAGGAGATCTCATCTCTCCACCTCTCACGGTCCTCCTGATGTACGATCTCCTGATACCTGCTCATCGGCATTGCGATCATCTCTTCTGCATTATAGCCGGTGAGGGGCAAAACGCCGTCACTCACAAACTCTATCCACCACTGGTTCCCCTGTCTTGTATAATTGTATGCCATACCGGGAATATTGCTCATCAGGGTTGCAATAGCACGCTGGCTCTCATGCAGTGCCTCCTCTGCTGCTTTCTGTTCAGTGATATCAACCATAATCAGGGCGATACCTTCACGCGGCAGGTGTGCATCTGAAAGATGCACCTGGATTTCTCTGTCCAGTTTACAGAAGAAACGGGCTTCGCAACTGTCAATGGTTCCGTTTTCACGTAAAGATCTGAGAAACCCGTCTGTGTCCACATCCCGCCAGAAGGAACTGAGTTTCATCCCGATGAGATTCTCATGATGATATCCAAGAATTCCGGCAGCAGATGGGTTTAGCTCTTCAATAGTCATCTTTTCAGGGTCAAGCACGATCACGCCTGCGTCCTCTCTGTGGAACGTGTTATAATACCTCTGTTCCTGACGCTTCAGGCCCATTGACAGTGCAGATACAACAGCTCCCACCATGATGAAAATAACTGACTGCACTACTGCTATAATTAAGGCCCGGATCTCAGATTCCGGTACAAGACCCGGCATGGAGGTGCCCGTCAGGAGTGTGCGGGTGGTGATATCAACATTGTGTAATGAAATGATATCATGGTGAAACCAGAGCACTGTGATGATGTGAAACAGAGAGATTACAACTGCAAAGGCAACCCCGTTTCCGGGGTACTGATATGATACAAGGATGAGAGATATAAAGAAAAGTGACAGACCTGCAAAAACCTCTCCTATAGCGGTAAAATATAGAGCTGCACCCGCTGCCGGCAGCATTGCGGCATATATTAACAGACTCCAGTATACCGGATTCCAGTCACGCGCCGGGAAAAAGTCCAGCACTCTGTCCAATTTATTTCCTGTCATAGGTATACCTGAAAAAACGATACGAATGTCATATTTCTGCCATTATAATTACTATACCAATATGCAGTTAGGTTGACAAAAATGGTCCTCAAACATATTTCGGATATTCATACAGATCCAAATCAGACACGAAGAGAGAGTATACCAATGCAGGTTCTTTTTTTCAGTTCCCGGGCAATAACCTAACAAAATTAGAGGTAGGTAAATATTTCCCTAACATAAGAACTGTATTTAATGATTATGAACATTATGGCGTCATATTCCGGTGATGTGGTATGATACACACACTGCTGGTTGATGACGAACCTATGTTGCTTGATATTGCAAAACTGTTTATTGAACGGACAGGAGAAGTGACAGTTGAAACAGCAGAGTCTGCCGAAGAAGGATACGGTAAAATAAAGACCAGAGATTATGATATAGTTGTCTCTGATTACGAAATGCCTGGTATGAACGGCATAGAATTCTTAAGAACGCTGCGTGAAGAGGCCAATTCCATTCCGTTTATCATCTTCACAGGCAGGGGAAGGGAGGATGTAGTGATAGAAGCGCTCAATTATGGTGTGGATTATTATATCCAGAAAGGAGGCGATCCAAGATCCCAGTTTACAGAACTCGTCCATATGATTATCCGGGCAGTGGAGGAACAAAGAGTCAGAATTAATCTGGAAAAATCTGAAAAACGCTTTTCTGGTATATTCAACCACCTTCCTGACCCAACAATGGTTATAAACCATACAGGTGTCGTGATTGCATGGAACAAAGGGATGAAGGAGATAACAGGAGTGGACGCAGTGGATATAGTCGGGTGCGGTGATTATGCCTATACTCAGGCGATATACGGGATACGGGAACCCACCCTGATCGATCTCATTCTTGACCCGCATGCAGATATTGCTGGTGCTCATACAATCACACACAATGAGCATGATTGCATCATCGCTGAAACCGATGTGTGGGTGAGAGATGCGGAGTTTTGTACATACTGGATAAAGGCCACACCGATCTATGGTAACAACAAATCCGTGAATGGTGCGATCTGTTCAATCAGGGACATTACGGAGAAAAAAAGAGCAGAAGAAGCGCTCAGAACAGCAAATGAGTATAGTAGAAGTCTGATTGAAGCCCATATTGATCCGCTGGTTACCATTGATGCAGGCGGCCTGATCAGTGATGTCAATTCAGCGACGGAAGAAGTCACCGGGTTTTCGCGTGATCTGCTGGTTGGATCTCCATTCTCCGGGTACTTCACAGAACCGAACGAGGCGCAACAAGGGTATATGCAGGTTATGGAAGGCGATATATTACAGGAACTGCCACTCACAGTAGTCACCTCAGGAGGGGAGACGATGCCTGTCTGGTTCTTTGCATCACCATACATGGACCCGGACGGAGATGTGAAGGGAGTATTTGCAGAGGTGCACCGGCAGTTTCCGTCTATGTGCAGAGATGAGAGTCTCCTGTATGAGACAAACAGAACAGAACCCTGTCCGGCAGAAGAAAAGACTGCCCGCCAGTAAGAAACCCCGGGCTGGATCAGAAACACCCACAGGACCGAAGAGTTTGTAACCCTGTGCATCCGGCAGGATAGAGATTGTAAAGAATGTCGCTTTCGTTGTTTGTGCCTGTGATTCTTCAGAATATCATATGTGTTTTCAACAAACAATGCCTGACACAACGTGAGTCACACACGTTTTCACGAAATCAGATTTGATCATTATAGTGGCGAACGTTTCTTTTTGAA
>DAOVRB010000298.1 GCA_030628325.1 Methanomicrobiaceae archaeon
CAATATTTAACACATGTGAGTTATCACCCATACTGCGGTTGGTCTTGAAATACACAATCAGCGTTTCGGTTGCGTCGATTGGCACCTGTGCATCATTTATTGTCTTTGTTGTCCATGCCTGGTTTAAGAGTTCTTCACCCTCGCTAAGATAAGTGCCCGCGTTTTTGAGGAACGTGTTTGCCTGCGAATATGCTGTAGTCTTTGAAGCGGCAATCGCGTCATCTGCAGCTGTGTATTTCTCCTCTGCACCGGTTGTGTCCACACCCAGTGCATATTTCTCATTGATGTCAGTCCGGAACCGGGCAAGTTCCTCCACTCTCAACTTCTGTGTTGCTATGATGTCTTCGGGATTGAGGATTGTGCGCTCAACCAGCGTTTCGCCGTCTGTGACTACATTCCCGTTTACATCTGTCTCGCGCAGGCGGAATATTATCTGTTTGCCTGTTGCAGAAATATCGGGTGCGTAACCCTCAAGGCGATAGTGTATTTCGATTGTGTTTGAGTCAGGATAGGATAAATCCCATCCTCCGAATGTCAGGTATTTTTTGCCGGACACTTCCCATATACCCTGTCCATTCTGTTCTTTCTGGTATTCCCATTCCGGATTTTCAAGTTCAGTGTATGCCTCAAGGTCGTGATTTGCAATAAAAGTAAGTCCGCTTGAAGCGGTCAGCGTGATATCACATTCTACTGTGACTTTGTCCCCTGGTGAAAGGTCACCTGCCGGGGTGACATCAAGTCTGTTAAGGTTATACTCTGCAGCTACCGGCTGAATTGCAGAAAAAGCCAGGATAAAAATTGTTAATAACAGGATTATTTTTTTCATACTTCTCCTCATTCAAATAGTGGTTCAACGCCTTCTTCGTCATCAAACATTGTTGTGCGACGTTCCTTTGACTTTATAACGTCTGCTTTTGTGTCCTTTGCAATTTCAAGAAGTTCTCTTATACGTGGAGCGTCTCCGATTGTTGCAAGGACAACAACGGCGGCAATCTTTGAACTCTCAAGCGGGTAATCTCCACCACGGACTTCAATACCTGCGATATTCTCTTCAACCCATGATTTGGATTTTTCAACACCTTTTCTGTCCATTTCATCGGGAGGGCCGGCAATCAGAACAAGTGCACGCTCTGCGGTGGTGTAATCACATGGCATGGTAAGGCGGCCGAGCATTGCCCTTCTTACAAGACCTATGATTTTTGCGGACTTATCTTCGCCTGTAAGCACCTCTTCTGAAGTTTCTCTCTTTTTAAGGGATTTTTTCAGTCCTCCAAAAAATCCTGTTTTCTGTTTAACACTCTGTGTTGTAGTCTCACTGATGGCGTACCCGACTGAACTCACTCCTCCTCCGCGGAGGGTGTTAATAATTTCGCTGGAGTCAATCACCATCTCACCAACACCGCTTTTGCTGACCTCACCTGCACGGAAGAGAACACCAAAACGACGGACAATTTCATCATTCAGACGTTGGTAGGCGGTCCTGACACTCTCACCCTCGTTTTTCCACGCACTGTTGTCAAATATAAATGTATTGTCTGCTTCATTTACGAGCGTTGAAAGACTTCTTGCAGCGTTGTATGAATAAAGTCTGCCTTCTTCAGGTGCAGGAAGAATACCCAGCGCATAAACAGGTTCACGGTAAATACGCTTTAAGTTCCTGGCAAGAACCGGAGAACCACCTGAACCGGTTCCGCCACCTAAGCCCGCAATTATGATAAATGCGTCAATATCGTGGGTGCCGCGGTCATCAATTATGTTGATGATGCTATCTATTTCATCGGCAGTAATCTTTGCACCAACGACATTATCGGTTCCCACCCCATGTCCCTTGACTACAGTCTGACCAATGAGGATGCGATCCTTTAATTCAATATTTTTCAGGCCCATGAGGTCAGTACGTGCAGTATTTACTGCAATTCCTCTAAAACTCCTGACTGCTGCTTTTTTATCCTGTTCAATAAACATATCAACTATTTTGCCGCCAGCCTGGCCAAATCCTATAAAAAAGACTCTCATTAAATTACACCATCCAGTTTATATGTGAAAGACGGTCTCCAGTCTTCCTGCTTATATTGATATTTAACTTCATAACTTCAAAAACTTTCTTATGTGTTTTAATGTTAATTATAATGAAAGATGAATGTTTGCGTTATTGGCGGAGGATTAACCGGTCTTTCCGCTGCTTATTATCTGTCAGATTATACATCTGTAGATCTCATTGAGAAAGAAGCACATACTGGCGGTTGTCTCTCGTCTTTACCTGCAAAAACAGGTTTTGTCGAAAGTTTTTACCATCACTGTTTTGCCGGCGATAAACAGCTTTTCTCGCTCATGGATGTACTTGGTATTACTGATGAACTAAAATGGCTGAAAGGGAGCACAGGATATTATGTTGACGGTGTTATCCATCCGCTGACAACAATGCCTGAGATTATCCGGTATCCGGACCTGACTTTTATTGACAAGGCAAGGCTTGGATTGCTTACACTGCGTTCTAAAAGTTATGATGTGGAGGCGCTGGACGATATATCAGCCCGTGATTTTATAGTGGACACCTGCGGGATGCATAATTATTCCTCTTTCTTTGAACCGCTTTTGAAGAGTAAATTCGGGGAGATGGGGGATCTCGTCTCAGCAGCATGGCTGATATCAAGGATTGCCATACGTTCTGACAGGGGATCAAAAGGGGAGCATCTCGGGTATATGAAAAACGG
>DAOVRB010000206.1 GCA_030628325.1 Methanomicrobiaceae archaeon
GATGCCACTGTTGAAATGGGCAAAGGTCCTGTCCTGGTGCTTGTAAGTGCAAGCGGAAGAGGACTGATGGCTGACTGGAAAATGGCAGACTGGCTCCGTAGTACTGCTGACAGGGAAAAGATCCCATATCAGCTTGAAGTAAGAACCGGGGGGAATACTGATGCCACCATCATCCATCTTGTGAGAGACGGCATCCCAAGTATTCCACTCTCAATTGCATCACGCTACATACACTCGCCTGTTGAAGTAGTCGATCTGGATGATATTGAAGCAGGAGTGAAACTGGTTGTTGAAGCTCTGAAAACCAAACCGGACCTTTAATTCAAATATATTTTTTCACATTAAAAGGTAATCCCTGAGTCTTTTTGTCAGGTTTCTCCCATGTGATCCCATCCAGTATAGCCGCCTGCATTGAGGACACCAGTAAAATGAGACCTCCATCCTGTTTTGAGGAGCATATTCTGTACTTTTTATTTCTTCTCTGGTAGCAAGTCTGAGAATACTGTTACATAGTGAGCATCTCTGCATTCTGACTTCAACATCATCACTGATTAGTCCCTCTTCAATAAGTTGTCTTACCTGAAACAGAACATCGTCAGATGAAAAATGTCGTGCCAGATTTCCTCCCCTTACTGCAAGTTCTTTATCCCGGGTCAACAGCATGCGTCCACTGGCAGAGGCAATCCCGAGGAGTACGGTATCTTCACTCTTATTTCCTGACTGAAGAGTTGTTGCAGATAATGTATCATAACCCATAAACCGCAGGTATCGTGTCAGAGTACCAAGCATGCGATCTGTTAAAAAACGAGTCTCTGTTTTCTTATTTTTCTTTGACATCCCTTACAACCGGTATTTTTTCCCCGCATCCCATACATATGTCACCATCAAGCTCCCTAAATCTCAGGTTATAACCAGACCTCTCAATTAACAGGGAATTACACTCAGGACAATATGTATTTTCAAATGGGTGTGCCATGACATTACCCAGATACGGATAATTTATTCCAAGATCTTTAGCCATCAGATAGATTTTTTCAAGTGTTTTGAGAGGTGTTGCTTCTATTTCGGTCATTTTATAATCAGGATGGAACCTTGTAAAATGCATGGGTGTATCAGGACCCAGATTTTCAACAACCCAGGAAATTAGGGCTTTCATTTCATCCAGAGAGTCATTCAGGCCGGGAATAATAAGAGTAACTGTTTCAACATGCATTCCAAGTTCTCTGGCAACAACTGAAGAATCCAGAACGGGCTGTAACCGGGCGCCACAGATTTTGCGATAAAAATCATCAGAAAAAGCCTTCAGATCAACCCGAAACGCATTTAACATGGGGGACAACTCTAAAAGTGCCTCCTCTGTCATGTAACCGTTTGTCACATAGATTGTTCCAAGACCATATTCTCTTGCAATATTTCCCATATCAATGGCATATTCATGCCAGATGGTCGGTTCATTATATGTCCATGCAATGCTTTGGCATGAACTATCCAGTGCCCTGCTGACCGCCTCATCAGGGTCAAGTTCTCTCAACATACAAGTATCAGGATTGCTCTGGGAGATTTGCCAGTTCTGACAATGGGTGCACCTGAAATTGCACCCGACACCACCCAGGGAATAAACATCCGAACCAGGCAAAAAATGAAATAAAGGTTTTTTTTCTATCGGATCAATAGCTTCTGCAGCGATCTTTCCATACGTTGATGCATATAGCGTACCATTTTCATTAACCCTGACACCACAGATCCCGGAATGACCTTCATTGATAACACATCTATGACCGCATAAAGAACATTTTACTTTGTTCTCTCCAATACTCTCATATCTCAGTGCCTTATGCATACCTGCCTCACCTTATGTGCATTACAACATTTTAGTATATATTAGATTGTAAGATCACACTATCTGAAAATTATAGTTACGTTCGGAACTATAATGAAGAAAACCAGACTTTTTACCAAAAGTCTGGTTTTCGACTATACATAAACAGGTTGGGTCAAAATCCGTACTGATACCACATTATACAGGTTGTGCCAGAATGCGACCCTTTTGACAATTTGTGATGTAATATATCACATTTATCTAAACAAAACTCAAATCAGAGTTATTTTTTCATAGACATGCTGTTCTGGCACAGCCAGAAAAATCAGTTTTATGTCAAAAAATATATCTGAAGCGAACTAATTAATATGAAATGAAAAAAATTGTTTTTTCTATTGGCGGTTCTGTTCTGGTACCTTCCCTTGAATCCAATAATATCAAAAAATATTCATCTGCATTGCAGGAAATTGCAAAAAGTTATCAGGTTTTTGTTGTTGTTGGTGGTGGCGGTGAGGCCCGGCGCTACATTAATGCTGCACGTGAACTTGGTATTGATGAGGCAACATCTGACGAACTTGGTATTATGATAACAAGAATCAATGCATCCCTGTTAATGTGGGCACTTGGTGATTCTGCATATCCATGCATTGCAAAAAACTATAGTGAAGTAAAACAGTTTGCTGAAAGCAAAAAAATCGTTATAATGGGTGGAGTAACACCGGCACAGACGACAGATGCAGTATCTGCTGTTCTTGCCGAATCTCTGGGAGCTGATTTGCTAATCAATGCCACATCAGTTGACGGGATTTATAGCGCTGACCCAAAAACAGATAGTAATGCTAAGAAATATGATTACCTCACTCCTGATGAACTGCTTTCAATTATAAAGGATGACAGGATGGTTGCAGGTGCAAATAACATAATTGACCTTGTGGCAGCCAAAGTCGTGCAGCGAAGCAGAGTGCCAATGCTGGTTTTAGATGGAAGAAATATTGAAATTATCAGTAATGCGCTCCTGAATGGTACAATTACAGGAACAGTCGTAAGTTTTGACAAAAAGAACCCCATTACCCGGTAAAACGTAAGAGAGAATCGACACCTTTTTTTACGTAGAAATGTCATATATGTTGTCGCAAAGGGGCAGTAGGGTAGCCTGGTCCATCCTAGAGCGTTTGGGACGCTTTGACGGCAGTTCGAATCTGCCCTGCCCCATTATTCTATGCTAAAAAACAAGGCATACAGGATATATTGTATTCTTTTAAGAAAATATTCAGAAAGTAACAGAACACGTTCATTTCTTAGTTTTTCAAATTATTTCCGGTTACCTGCATGGATCTTAGTTTAAGGACAAAAATTGCGATTTGTAACACAAATATGTTATAAAACAATACAAATCCACATTTTCGGGGATTATTGATGATATAATCTGATAGTATCAACCCAATCAAAACGCGCATGCTGACCTGACAGGAGAATGATAACTATTTTTCTTCGCTATTGACAACAAGTCAGAAAATTCATCACAAGAAACTAAAATCCGGTTGATTTGCTGGTTTTTTGTTGAAAAAATAATTAGCTCATCTCTGGAAAGGATGAGAAATGTGAATTACAGAATGATTGCAGCATATGCCATATAGCATAACCAGGAAACCAGTGCAACAGCAGGCAGTGTCAGAACCCATGCAGTAACAATCTCACGCACAATTCCCCATTTTACCGCTGTTGAATAACCGCGTGTTGCCCCGGCGCCCATAATTGCACCACTCATCGCATGAGTGGTTGAGACAGGGACTCCAAACGAAGTCATTAAGGCGAGAACTCCTCC
>DAOVRB010000033.1 GCA_030628325.1 Methanomicrobiaceae archaeon
ATACTACGAAGGCAAAGCAATGTTTCAGAAAAGCAAAGGATCTCGCAGGAGAGACCTGAATTGAATCTATGGTTAAAATGTATTTTTTACGATTAAAATAAGGCAGAAAGCCTGTTTTGATCGTTAAATTGTTCTAATGTGATTTTATACTGATTTTTGTTCTGCTCACCGCAAATATTTCGCAAATCCCTGAGGCTGTCCTGGTTCTTCCTGTTGAAAATCAACTGAGCCTGCGGCAGACAGGGATATATAGGGTCATGACTGACCCCCCCGCAGGGATAATCTGTGTCTGGTGCTGGCAGCAACGTGGCAGATTATCCCAACACAATTCGTCCGATCTCGTCAACATATCCCTGATAGAGGCCAAGATCACCCTTGACAAGGGCCTGGGTGGCCCGGTCGTAGAGCTCAGCGATCCGGGTGAGTTTTTCCATATCCGTCTCGCTAATGGGAGGGAGTTCATCTTGCCCGGGTTTCGGAGGAGCATCCCCAAAGATTACATCAAGGGCTTCCGAAAGCGTCTCTTCCATAGCCAGCCGATCGCCGTAGGCTACGATAACCCGCTTGAGCTGGGGGAGTGTTCCCTTTTCGGTTGCTTCCAGATAGAGCGGTTCGACGTAGATAATGGAATTCCCGATGGGGATGATGAGCGTATTGCCCCGGAGGACAGAGGAACCCGACTGTGACCAGAGGGTGAGGAGCTGCGAGATCTCCGTATCCTGATCTATTCTTGCCTCAATCTGCATCGGACCATAGGTCAGCTCCTGCTTGGAGAACTGGTACACGATGAGGGATCCGTAGTTTGGCACGTCCGAGCGGGCCGCCATCCACCCGATCATATTCTCCTTGTTCCGCGGGGTGAACGGAAGCATCAGGATAAACTCCTCAGAGGTTCTCCCGGGCAGCGTCATGATGACGTAATACGGATCCATCTGCTGCCGTGATTCACGGTAGATTTCATCGGGGATTGTCCATGTGTCCTCTTTGTTGTAGAAGACCCGCGGGTCTTTCATGTGGTAGGTCGCGTACAGATATGCCTGAATTTCAAAGATACCCTGTGGATAGCGAACATGGCTCATGAGTGACTCAGGCATCTCGTTGAATCTCTTAAAGAGGCTGGGAAACATCTTCTGGTATGTCTGGATCAGCGGGTCGTCCGGATTGGCGACATAGTAGTTCACGTCCCCGTTATAGGCATCGATTACCACCTTAACACTGTTCCTGATGTAGTTGAGACTCTTGCCTCCGGGTGAGGCGACACGGACAGGCTCTGAGTATGGGAAGCCATCCGAAGTGGTGTAGGCGTCAAGGATCCAGTAAAGGCGATCGTCGGCCACCACGATGTAGGGGTCGAAGTCGTAATAGAGGAATGGGACAATGGCAGATGTCCGGTCAGTGATGCTCCGGTGGAAGAGTAGCCGGCTCTCATCGGTGAGTGAGCCCGAGACGAGAAGCTCGATCGATTTGAACTTAAGTGCATACACGAGTTTTTTAAGCCCGCCTTCGAGTGAGACACCGCCCTCACCCTCATAGTTTTGGTAGATGTTCCTCTCGCCGCCGGGATAATCAAACTCATCGGTGGAGGTCATCGTCACGACATAGTTGCCGGTGCTCTCGCCATAGTAGATCCGCGGCTCCTCAAGCGTGAGGTATGGCGAGGTGGGGGGTATGTCTTTGAGGTAAAAGACCGGGAGACCATCGGCGGTGACCTTATCAACCGGGTTCATCACAGCCCCGAAGCCGTGGGTGTAGACGAGGTGCCGGTTCACCCAGGTCCGGGCCTGCTCAGGAAGGCCGTCAATGTTCATCTCCCGTGCTGAGACGAGCACCTCCTTGTAGGTGCCGTCAAATACATAGCGATCCACGTCCACATCATTAAACTCGTAATAGGTCCTGAAGAGCTGGAGCTGCTCGTAAGTGCTTTTAAGTGGTCGCCAGTCCCACAACCGAATGTTTTCAACAGTTGCGTTGTTCTCCTGAATATCACTCCGTGTGAGGTTGTAGGTGACGGGAAAGAATTCTTCATCTACCGCATCGAGACCGTAGGCGGCGAGGGTGAAGCGGATGTTATGTTCGAGATAGCTCTCCTCAAGGTTCAGCTCGTCAGGTTCGACGATGAGGCCCTGCACGAGGCCACCCGCGATGACGCCGATGAGAGCGATGACAAAGAAGGCGCCGACCCCGTAGGTGATGGCTTCAAGGCGTTTGAATTTCTCATTGACCAGAAACCCTACTCCGATTAGGAATGCCACGCCGGCAAGCACTGTGATTACTGGCAGGGTGACGTGGATATCGGTGTAACCAGCGCCGACCACCACCCCCCCGGTCGAGAAGAGGAGGCTGAACCGGGCAAACCAGAGCCGGACAGCAAGGGTGAGGAATGTGAGAAAGAGCAGTGCACTCAGGTGCGGGAGGTAGGCCTTCAGGTTGCTTATGAGGGCTGCATCCACCCCCTCTTCCTCGACAAAGACCCCGGGGGGTATGGCCCCTCTCTTTATGATACGCTCAATACCTCCGGCGAGGTACGGGACTGCGCAGAGGATGATGGTGAAGATAAACAGGACAATGAGGAAATTGAGGATGAGGATGAAAAACGGGAGTGAAAATACATAAAAGCCAACATCAAGGTGAAATATTGGATCCTGCATCCCGAAGGAGCTCTGGTTGAGATATTTAAGCACCATCTCCCACGAGCCGGAAATGGAGAGTCCGGCGATGATAGCCGCAAACGCCGCGAAGAGACCCTCTACCGGGAACCCATCGCCCTTCGCCCCCTGCAGCCTGCCGGCATTATGGGTCGCATGCCGGACGTTGACGTACGCAAAGACAAAGAAGATGAGGAAGGCGATGGCAAAGAGCCAGATCCGGGTCAGCAGGATCGAAAGGAAGACCTCCTCGTAGCCGACGGCGACAAACCAGTACCAGTCGCCGAGAATCCCGAACACGATCAGTACGAAGACCGCTACGGCGGCGAGGATTGCAAGAATAAACTGTGAACGAGTCATGGGATCACTATAAGGGAATACTGGTGGTCATAATACAAAAATGTTGGTGCAGCAAACTGCAGGACGGTTCTTACTTTTGGTTGAAATACAAAATAATAAAATTATTCTATGGAAGTGCTTTATGCTCCTAAAATCTCCAAAAATGAGGAGATTTTGGGAGATATTTTTCAAAATAGCTGGAACTGTCAAATTCTATTCCGCCACAATCTAAGGAATTTGAGTGAAGTGGCAAAGTTAGGCTAAAAAGCGTAAATCCATGAAGTCATAAGCTACCTGGTAATTCACTCTGCAGACCAGTCATCAAGTTCGTTATAAAAAGGCAGAAGTACTTTAACCATCACTTTTTTTTTCCCTGCGCCTTCTCCCCCATGTTCCCCCAGTTTAATTATATCAGCCATTAAAGGAAATATATCCAGCCGGGGCTCAAATTCAGGGTCACATTCGGAAATAAATCGCATAAAGGACTTCAGTTTCACAAATGGACGTTCATATTCGGGGACACCTGCATATTTTTTCAAATCAGCTTCATAAGTTGAATTTTTTGCAATTTCCTCTTCAAAATAGAGGACCACATCAATATTATATAGTTCATTAATCTTTTTCAGTTCCCTGAAATCAACCTTATCCTCAGTATTCAGTCCAATCGAGGCAAACTTATCCTCAAGAGATTCACCCTCAAGTTTCTCAAACATCCGCTTTTTCATATCAAATCCTAACCATTTTTGTGCCGGCTTTTTGCATATATACTATTACTCAAATTTGCTATGTAAATCATTTCATGATTTGTCATCAAAACGTGTGAGGCTAATGCCTCATGCACGTTTGATATGAAAATAACGATTGCCATTATTACATGCAAATCATAAATACAGTTCTCATCAAACGGGCATGAAAGCACCCCAGGCTGTTGTACTTATTTATCATATGACAGTCTCACTTGCCACTTTCATCAAACGCACCTGAAGCAAAGTTCGCATGCACGTTTCCTCAGAAAAATAATGATTAGGGAGATGATAAAATGCCTGAAAGTGGATCACCATTTTCCGGAACAGCAAACAATCGTAAGCTTACTGATGAAGAACTGATACGTGCACTCAAGTTTGAGGTTTCTGGAGAATATGAAGCAATTCAGCGCAAAAAACAGGTTAAACCTGAGGATTCAGGTTCGTGAAATTTTCTTCCCTTACTGTGTTTCAACAGCCTTGGATTTGATAATCTCTACACGGCGTGTAGGGAAGATCAGTTTTATTGTCTTGAAAAGGTCACGTGATGCGTCGCCACCCACAATTTCCTTTACAAAATTATCATATGAAACCTCGGAAGCACGGGTAAGCATATAATTGGTAAGAGTCTGCCTGATCGCTTTTGCCTGGCTGACCTCTGCCCTGTTAATTGTAAAGCAGGTTGATGTCACACGGATCTTTTTGCCGTCCTTTGTTGTAACAAGAACATGGCTGTCGATACGTGATGTACGGCGCTTTACCATTGCACGAAGGAAATCCTTTGTTACTTCATGGCCAACAAACTCTGTGTATGCAGAATCACCTGCAACGTTTGTCACTTTAAACCGCATCTTAACATTCTGCTTGGAGTAGTCCTGTGTCATCTCACCAAGCGTTGTCTGCATCACACGTCCATATACTTTTGAGGGATCTGCAGAGATGGTATCACCAAGGTATACCTTCTCAAAGTTGTCAGGAGCATAGACCTTATACCAGCTCTTTGCCTTCCAGCCTTCTACTCTGCGTCCAATCTGTTTCTTTCTTCTTGCCATTTTAATACCTCATTTTAAATTATCCGGAATCTTTTCCCGGATCTCCTGTAAATTACAGGAATTCAAAGACATCTTCCGGTTCTCCCACCAGTTTTAAAACACTTTCAGGCCACTTTGACCTGTCAAAACCTTTCTGTGCAAGGAATGCAGCAGTCCAGCGTTCAAGACCTATTCCTGAACATCCTGACCAGCATTCCTCTCCACTCTGGATCTTGACATTGAAGCCCTTCGGATATTTGTTCCCGTTTACGCTTACATTCTGGAACTCAAGCCAGTCGCCATTGTAAGGCAGAATTGCCTCATAATCACGTGTACCGACACTGCTGGTATCACTGACTCCGACTAAGCCTTCCTGTGCCATAAACCACGGTGTGACCTTTGCACAACGCCATTCTAATTCAAGAACCTCATCAAAAATACGGGTGTATGCCTCATGAAGCAGATCCGCTGTTCTGACAGTCTGCTCAATAGTTCCAAACCAGAGAACTTCTATCCTGTGGAACTCGTCAACCCTTTCAATGCCGTGGATTCCACCACTTTCATACCTGTGTGAAGTCCCGCTCCTGTCAAAGACTTTTATAGGCAGGCACCCGTTTGAGAGTGTTTCACCCTTAACAAAGGGCCAGAACGGTGGGCACTGTGCATAACACATACCACCTATCGGACCTTCAATACGGTCACGGATCATCTCAACAGGAACGTCACCCGTCACTTTATAGTAATCACTAACGTCTTCCCAGTAGGCAGGGTCACGGCTTTTTGGTGCACAGACATAGTAGATCTCAGGGTAAACGCCCTTCGCGTGCCCGGACTGTTTCCAGACATCCCATGGAACCAGTTTAGGGAAGATCATTTCCTTGTATCCAAGGGGTTTTATGATCTCCTCAACTGCAATCGTCTCAAGGGCTCTGATAAGCTCGACTGCCTGCGGACCGAATATCCACTGACCTCTTGAAGCGCCATGTTTAGCCCACCCGATCTTTAACAGTTCGTCTGAAGGGTTTTTGTCATAATGCAGTGGACGTTTGGGACTTTCATATAGCAGTTCCCAGTGCTCTGCCTTTCCACCGTATGCCTCTGCCTCGATCTTCTCTTCAACAAGTTTTACAAGACGATCAGGCAGCTTCTTCTCAAGATCAGCCAAACTGAGGGAGAGGTGCAGAACAATGCCATCCTCCTCTATAGTAACGTCACTAATCATTGGGAGTTTGGGAATTGCGGATTTTGGGATCTCACCTTTCATACTTATTGAAAAGTTCCTGACTTCAATTCCACGCACACCAAGGCGGTGCTTTCCCATAACAGGAGTTACTGCTTTTTTAAATCTGAGAAAAGCATCATGTGCCCGTGTATACGGACCACTCTCAATTTTAATTGACAGGGTGTTGCCTGACACGCTCCAATCAGTAATCCTGCCGACTTCATTTTCAGAAACTTCAGCAGGAACACCACGCCTGAATAGTAATTCATTCGCCTCTAAGACGACTGCTCCCACTGCATTCGCAGCTTCAGGCGCAATATCTTTATTGAAGACAATCTCAGCGTTTAATCCAAAACGTAACAACATATATCCTCCGCTATTGCCAGATTCATCAGATAATCATCAACCGATGCTATAATCGAACGAAATTTATTGCCACAGACTGCAGTTACAACGTGCGGGCCTGAAACCGATGTTTCCATATTTGTAAGATTGTCAGACATAATTCCACCTGCAACACAGTCGGGGTGTTTATGATATGTCCGGATTGTACCATGAATATTGTTCATGAGAATATGGCCTCCATAATTCCCGTTTTGAAACATTCAATCCCATCCGCATTAATTCTTGCCCCGGCCCGTGTCCTGTGCCCGCCTCCGGTACCCCCGCATTTCGCTGCAAGGTCTTTCAGTGTTGAGCCAAGGTCTGGATCCATGCCACCCGGAGAACGTGCCGAAATAAAATATTCATCAGTATTTTCGGCAATTGTCACAACCGGTGTGTCATAAAGACCGTCATATGCAAGTGCATCCGCGACAGCGCTTGTAACCCCAGGGTCAGTCAGTTCATAAAGATTGATCTGGTCATCACCTTTTTTTGCTGACCCAAGAGCAGAAATCACACGCTGGCGGTACTGTCTTAGTATTTCCCATGCCTCATCTATACCGTCAGGTGAACGGAGGCATAATGTTGCAGCAAGGCCTCCACGCCCTGCCTGACCGCATGCATCCACAATCGCAGTAAGTGTATGCAGGTCATGCACCACCTCACGCTCAAGTTCATACGTATCACCATAGAGATTCTCCATTAGATTGGAATTTGCATAGGGGGCAATCTCAAGGATAATCTTTGAGAGTAATATTTCCCTGTCAGTATCCGCACAGGAGGTGCACGTTTCAACAATGGAATCTACCACATCCTGTTTCCCGCTAATCCCTTCCAGGTACGGATTTAAGGCAGTATAAAGTTGTTCTGTCAGGTCACGACCAACAAACCGGAGCCCCCTGTCTGGAATGAGAAAACCGTTGGCGATTCCTTCGCTGACAATTTCATGATTCATTCCGGTCAGTTCCTGCCGGTCACCAATCATGCCAACCATAGCAAGACCGCATAAATCACGGTTATCTCCCATATGCAGGGCAACAATATACGCCGCACCGGATGCTGAGAGTTCGCGCTCACCATCCAGACCATTCAGGTGTGGATTTACATGATATTTCCCTTTAAAATGTGGCGGATGATGATCTATGACCATCACATCCTCATGCAGACCATCCAGTGACGACCCAAAATCACATAGTACTGTTGAGCCTGGATTCTTCAGGTTTTCCGGAATAGATGAATATATACTAGGATGGAAATGCTTACCGCTACGGTGAAGTGCATGACAAAGTATCGATGCTGCAGCTATACCGTCAGCATCGTGATGTCCGTGCACTTCCACAAAATCCTGCTCAAGCAGTTTTTTTGCGACCAGATCCGCAGCGGCTTCAATCGACAT
>DAOVRB010000302.1 GCA_030628325.1 Methanomicrobiaceae archaeon
AATGACATTTCTCTCACATGAACCGGATATTGAATTCACAAAACCCATGATGGGTATTGTAATTGCAAGTACAATGCTCTCAACAGTCCCGGGCGTATCTGCAGCAGGCCCCTCACCTGAAGCGACCACCCTTACACCCAATCTGGATGCCGAACTGATTGTCAACGGGGCAATTACGAGCATGCCTATAATACCTGTAAGTCCCTCCGGGTGTGCAACACCTGCAACACTTACAAGAGCCATGATGGAACTGACAGGTGTTGAACCGATAATTGTGAATGCAGGACTAAAACATACACCCCCCATCCCGTGCGTTGATGTGTACGGTGAATGTGGTAATGACCCCAGAACAGAAGACGCGGTTCCGAAAGCAGAGGAATTGTTTAAAAAAGGCATTTCAATAGGCAAAGCATGGAGCAATTACAGCGATCTCCTTGTCCTTGGAGAATCTGTACCCGGTGGGACAACCACAGCACTCTGTGTGTTAAGGGCACTGGGTTATGAATCAGAGGTAAGCAGTAGTTTTATTGATAACCCCTCAACACTAAAGACAGAGATCTGCGCAACAGTCCTGAAACGTATCAAAAACGATGGGATCACTGCTCCTCTGGACATCATCCGCTATGCAGGCGACCCGATGATGCCGGTGGTGGCAGGTATTGTCAAGGGCTATAAAGGAAAAGTCGTGCTGGCAGGCGGCACCCAGTTGCTTTCTGTTGCCGCCCTGCTGAAGAATATGGGAGAAGAGCTGCCCGCAATTGTCACAACAACATATGTGTATAATGACAAAAGTGCAAGTTTCATTAAAACAGCAGAAGAAATAGGTATTACAGCGTGGTGTGTCGACCCCGACTTTGGCAATATCGGAAATGCCGGGCTTGCACGATACTGCGAAGGCGAAGTGAAGGAAGGTGCAGGGGCAGGAGGCGCACTCTGGCTCGCTAAAGTAATGGGACACTCAAAAGAAGAAATCTCCGAGAAACTACTCGATTTCCTTAAAGACTACAGTTAGCCAGACAATTCATATCTTTTTATTATTAGCAGTATTGGATTTGCAACATTGGATTTTACGCAATTCAGACTGTGCCAGGATCATACGCATCCAAAAAATCTGCAAAACAGGATTACATATTGATCCCATTATACCATGGTCCCGTTGTATTGTGCACCCATTGAACCAGACTGTCACGTGGCGACTCTGGCACCCGGATTAATGTAACCGTTATGTAACCAGTTCTCTTGTGGTACGCTAAAACCACACAAATTTAGGGTTCCCTAAAGTCAGATCCACATTCCCAATCTGCCCCTCCCTTCTAAAAGAATATTACCCCTTACAGCACAGTACTATGAAATGCATCCAATATATCTTGTCAATAATTATGGTCAGTTTAACCACCTGATCAAAAGGATGCTCAGGGATCTTGAAATTGACGCCGTTATGATCTCCAACGAGATGCCGGCAGATGAAGTTGCAGACAACTGCAGGGGGATTATCCTTGGCGGAGGACCAACACTGGAACATGCCGGGTGCGCTCCTTCATATCTTGATCTCGGGCTGCCTGTTCTCGGGATCTGTCTGGGTCTGCATATCATTGCAACAACACGTGGGGGCACTGTGGTAAAAGGAACAAGCGGTGGCTTTGGTGGTGTTGACGTGGATATTATTGAACATAATGATATCCTTACAGGGTACTCTGACAGCATATCTGTCTGGGCATCACATGCGGACGAAGTGGAAGTTGTACCTGAGGGGTTCAGTCTGCTTGCAAAATCTGATATCTGCGGGGCAGAAGCCATTGCAAACACAGAAGAACACATTTATGGCATACAGTGGCACCCGGAAGTCAGCCACTCAGTTGATGGCAGACTGATATTTGAGAACTTTAACCGTATCACACTGGAGCAATAATCCTGACATTCATTGACATGCCGGATACTGAAGAACTCATCAACCGGATAACTGAAACAGGGTTTGGATGCACCCGCTGCGGAAGTTGCTGTACCAGGACTTCCGCAGACTCAAATCTGGTTATGGTGAGTCCCCCGGAAGTCAGAAAAATCATGCAGGCGACAGGGCTTGAGTGGAATGAAGTTGTAAAACCCTACCCTGAAACACTTGAAGCACCCGGAGGCGGCAGGTATACATTTGCATGGTGCCTGAGACGTGACGAAGAAAAATGTATTTTTCTCGAAGAGAACGGGAAAAAGTGCAGGATATATGAAAACAGGCCATGGATCTGCCGGACATACCCATTTATGCTGGGAGATGAGGATCTGCTGATATTCGAATGTTCACATCCGGGCAATCAGGTCTCCCGCGAAGATGCAGAGGTAATATTGAATGAACTTACCGAACGCAGGAAACATGAAGAGACAGAGATTAAAACAATCACGAAAATATTCGAAAAAACAGTGATTCGCCCCGGATCTCTAATCGTAATTGACAGTGAGGGAGTGAAAACAATTCATGAGTGAGATCAAACTTGTAGGAACTGCACACGTCTCTCAGAAGAGTATTGACGATGTCAAAAGGGCAATTGAAGATTTTCAGCCTGATGTAATAGCAGTGGAACTTGACGCAGGAAGATACGCAGTTCTCAAAAAAGAGGCAAAGGAGCCATCTGTCAGTGATGTTCTGAAGGGAGGTAACTTC
>DAOVRB010000252.1 GCA_030628325.1 Methanomicrobiaceae archaeon
AATCCACAAAGTATGAATCCCCTGTTTTTCAATGGCATTACCTGTGTGAAAAACTGAATTACCTATATAATATGTTTTACCCCCTGAATTTCAGATTTTTGGTTATTGATTTGACCATGCTCGAGAAGGTGGCTGATTGTGGGTAACCCTCCGGGATTTAGTCCCGGACCTTCTCGACCCGTTCCACCGGCATGACAAATATTCGACCGTCACCTAATTTACCTGTATAAGCTGATTTTTTGATGATCTGAATGGCATTCTCAACGTCACTATTGTCTACTACCATCATTATCTTAATTTTTGGAATCAGGTCTACTGTTATCGAATCTCCTCTGTACTGTAATGTAATGCCTTTCTGTGCACCTCTCCCCCTGACTTCAAACACGGTCAGAGCTGTAAATCCGCCTTCCGAGAGTGCGTTTAAGACCTGATCCTGTTTTTCAGGCCTGATTATGGCTTCAATTTTTTTCATCATATCACCTCAGTCAACTGTCTCACCATGTTGGGCAATATCCAGACCAACATATTCTTCGTCTTCATTTACCCTCAGGCCCATCGTCCTGTCGATGACTAACGCAATAATGTATGTTACCACGAATGCGTAAAGCATGGCGACGATTGCATCTGCGAACTGGATTGCAAACTGGATGGCGTTGCCGTATATCAGTCCGTCCACTCCGCCTATCGCTGCGGCGCAGAATATACCGGTTGCGAGTGCTCCCCAGAATCCTCCCACTCCATGGATTGCCCATGCATCCAGACTTTCATCGATTCCTTTTCTGAGCCTGAATAGTAATGCACCGTAACATAACAGACCTGCAATGCCTCCTATCAGAATGGCTGCAAGCGGGCCCACGAAACCGCATGCGGGTGTGATTGCAACAAGTCCTGCAATTGCACCAGAGGCAATACCAAGACTGCTGGGTTTGCTGTGAATCCATGATGCCGCCATCCATGTCAGTGCGCCTGCCGCCGGAGCAACAATTGTAACCAATAATGCGTTTGAGGCGAGACCGTTGGCTGCAAGGGCACTACCACCGTTGAAGCCAAGCCAGCCGAACCAGAGCAGCCCGGCACCAAGAAGTGTAATAGGTATGTTGTTAGGCCTGATGTTATGTTCTTTAAAGCCGATACGGTTGCCGATTACGAACGTCAGGGCGAGAGCCGCAAAACCTGCACTGATGTGTACGACCGTTCCGCCTGCAAAATCGAGAGCACCAAGCTGTGCTGCCCATCCTCCTCCCCATGCCCAGTGAGCGAGGGGATCATAAACAAGGGTGGTCCAGAGAAGTCCAAATACAATAAATGAGCTCAGTTTAATTCTTTCTGCAACGCCTGAGGTTGCGATTGCAAGTCCAAGTGCGGCAAATACCAGCTGAAATGCAACAAATAACAGATCAGGTATACCATCACCTCCCATTCCGACTCCTTCAAGACCAAGGAAGTCAGGGCCTCCTATCAATCCTCCGATGTCCGGCCCGAAAGAGAGGGTGTATCCGCACACTACCCACTGTATTGTCACTATGACGAAGGCTACAAATGGTAAAGTCATCATTGAAATGATATTTTTCTTTCTAACCATTCCGCCATAGAATAAACCCACAGCAGGGATCATCAGCAGTACAAGGGCTGTTGATACAAGAATCCATGCCGTATCTCCACTATTAATTGTCAATTTAATCCCTCCTGATTTTTAAATCTGCTTTATTGCTCAGGTCAGATATTAATTATTTGACACTAAAAATGTTCCTTCCAGCAAATATATAGTTTATTTAGATTTGATATTCGGAGCCTGTTCATCCAGTGCTGATCTGGCAGGACAGGCTCTTACAGCCCCATTTTGACAGTCAAAAGAAACAAGTAGGTTAAAAAAAAGAGATATCCAATTCATCAGATCTCAGACCCTGACCTGTGCCCCTGTATTGCACGCAGAAGTAATGATGACCTCTCCTCCTTCTCCATGCTCACTCATATAGTCCTTAACTGACTGTTTCACCTCTTTCATGCCGGTATCACCGATCGCATACAGAGCAGGACCAAATGAACTCATACCTGCACAGGCAGCACCGGAATTTCGCATCAGCTCTATGAGATCAGGGATGCATGGAGGCTGAAGTGAAAGCTCCACCTTCTTAAACCCAAGATCCTGCATCCTGTTTACAGAAGAGCCAAAGAGGTCCAGATCAGAATCCGCAACACCAGGAAGCATGCGCATCAGAACCTCGTGGCAGAGTTCCCGTACTTCATCCTGGGGGATCGGGCAGAATTTTTTAAAGATATCAACTTCCTTCTGACCGTTTGCACCGGGAGGTATGTCAGGTATGGCAAGAAGAATTTTCCAGTCTTCCGGGAACTGCAGATTTACAGTAACAGGAGCAGGTTTTGCCTCTGCTGAGGCGGATGACGGCTTGAATGCAGATTTCTCTCCATGGTTTCCAAAACTGTGTCCACCATCCACAATAAAGCCGCCATGTTCAAAAGATGCCGTTCCGATTCCGGAAGTGCCGCCCCGGCCTGTGAGTTTTGCCATATCCCGGACACTGAGCTCCTTTCCATAGAGTTCCAGAATAGCACGTGCAGTGGCAAGAGACAATGCCGTGCCGCTTCCAAGGCCCGCATGGCGGGGAGGGACCCTCCTGACGGTAAGTCTGGCACCCCCGTACAGACCCATCTTAGAGATTACCTGCTCTGCCGCTCTTTGTACAACCTCCACACAGCCGCCGGGCTCATTCTCAGGCTCATCGCAGTGAACCTCCAGACTGTCGTTAGGGCGTGCCTCAATAAGAACACCCGGATCATTTACAGATATACCTATACCGCCATCCACTCTCCCAAGACCTCCGTGCATATCGATAAGCCCCAGGTGGATTCTAGAGGGAGCCTCCACAATTACTGCCTTCTCATCAGGAAAACGGCTGTATGGAAAGACTTCATTGATCTTAATGATGGGTTTGTTATGATGGATAATCCTGTAATCCCTGCTTAAAAGAGCCTCATCCTTAAATATCCCAAATGTTCTGCTAAAGATCGTGTCTGCCTTAAGAACTTCGGCATTAGTAATCTCCCGCCGTGTCTCCATTTTGTGCTTCTGCATGATCTTTCCGATTG
>DAOVRB010000287.1 GCA_030628325.1 Methanomicrobiaceae archaeon
CTCAATAACCTCACCCCTTATTGCCTGACCTGAATATGTGTGAGTGAATGAGAGCACCTTTGTAACGTCCCTGTGGTCGACTGAATAAATGGCCGGACTGTCAAAGATAAGTGAGGCATCTGTAACAGTTGCTTCTATGGTCTTTCTGCCTAAAACTTCACCCCGCCCAAATAACAGGGTCTTTGATATGGTCTTTTGTTGATCGTAAGACCGGGTATAAAGGAGATCAAAATATGTTCCTGCTATTTCTCCCCGGTTCCATTTTCTCTTTTCGTGGAGGACAAATGTTTCATATGATATTTCAGGAATCCGTTTATTATAGACCGTTTGCCACATCTCTTCTGAAAGTGCAGAGGCCCTGCCCTCTTTAACCGCTTTTATCAGGTTTTTCTGTGCTGTAAACCAGTAATCTCCGTACACCACCATGTCGATATCTGATGTTTCGTTCTCAAGACTGCAGAGAAGAGATCCGGTGCATCCGGCCTGGTTTTTCGGGACAGCAAAAATTCCAAGAAGACTGCGCACACGCGCATCCCTCGCAGCGATATCCCCTATGAGTATATCAGGTTTCATTACACGCCTGATATCTGATACCGGCACACGGTGAACAACATCAAGATATTCCGGCTTGTGTACTCTTATGTATTCAAACGCTTCTTCAAAGTCGTATTTTTTATACCTGGTATTATCAGGGCCAGTACGCTCTCCGTTTTCATCAGGAACATACCTCAGGATACACCCTGCTTTCTCATCATTATCATAGTTTGAAACAGCATAGATACAGCCATCACGATCTTCAATAAAGTCACGCAGGCGAATAGGATTCATTAAAATCAATCCATTTTTGAGAGGTATTGTCCGATTTCTTCAACCCGGCCCCCTGCTCTTAATATCTGCCTGTGTACCAGGTCAACTACAGTGCTTGGTGTACCGGAGAGCGTGCCGCCATCGACAAACAGGTCATATACAACAGTAACCTGATCAAACCGGACCGGTGGCTCTCTCCCGGATATATTTGCACTTGTGGAGGTTATCGGCATATCGAATTCTCTGATGATTGCTAAAGCGATCTCATGATCCGGCATCCTGACCCCGATAAGACCTGTCCCGCCTGTCAGGACCTCTGGCAGGCAGGATGTGGAAGGGAGAACTACTGTCACAGGACCCGGCAGGAATTTTTTGATGAACTTCTCTTCCTCTTCACCGACCTGTGCAACTATGTTTAACATCTCAATATCTGAGACTGCCACTGACATTGGTTTTGAAAGCAGCCTTTGTTTTACTTCATAAACACGGTGGATGGCATGTTCAGATAGTGCATCTGCACCGAGACCGTATACTGTTTCTGTAGGGTAGACGATGATCCCATCGCGGTGAAGAACTGATGCGGCTTCCTGTATTTTATCCATTAGAATTCTTTTCCCCTTATTTTGTTTATATCAAATAACGCTTTAGAACTGACGTGCATCACTGCAAACACTCCTGCCTGGAGTGGATCTGTTACAACAAGGTCGGCATGTTCAGGCACACTCCCTGCCATTTTTAGTGATATTACAGGGATGCCTGAGGCGCGAACACGGTCAACTGCTCCGGAGATCTTCCCACCCATCAGTGATCCTGCAAGAACAAGGATCGATGCCCTGGGGAGTCTGCATACGGCATCAACTGCTGTTGTAAGGTCGTCTTCTCCAACAAGAGGGATGGTATCTATTGAAATCCGCTCCCCTCTGATGTTATGCCGGTCTGCTTCGTTCACTGCACCCATTGCCACCTGTGCTACCTGTGCACCGCCGCCAAGGATTATTACCCGCTGCCCGAAAATACGTGAGAAGGGCTCATAAGTGGTGACATCATGGACTTCAGGTACAGTTACCAGATCTGCAATGAGTTCTCCGAGATCTTCAGTATCTTCAAATTCAAAGTAAAGGTATGATTTTCCCTTTTCCGGTCCGTCCTGGAGTATTGACTGTTGTGTCATGAGAATATTTGCACTATGATTAACCATAATGGTCGCAATATCCCGAAGCACTCCCTGGCGGTTTTCCGTGATGATACTGATGGCATAAAGCCTGGATGACGTCATACTTTTCAGAATGAAATTTGTTTTTATGGGTAGTTATATGTTATTGGTTTTGCGGGGAGTAACAGGTATGAGCCCTGATTGTGCTATGTAGATCACTCGTGGACTGACAGAACACCAGCCGGTTTGACAGGCTCACAATTATCGCCGGCAGAGACAGCTATTTTACAAATGATCTCAACTCTGAACAGAAGACTAACCCAAATGCCTTTAACATCGCCGGTTTCATCATAAGACGCTTTACAAGTTCACCGGGTCTGTCCATATCGCCATATCTGACAATTGTCTCAATCATTTCAGGTTCGTTTAAAACCTGGCATAATGAATGAATCTGCTTATCAGAAATGTGCTGACGCATCCTGAACAGTTTAAGTCCGATTGAAAGTTCACGCCCAAAATCTTCCTGCCATAATTTTTCATACTCAGAAAGTGCTTTGTCATCAAATCTCCCCTGTTTACAGCATTCAACAGCAACTCCCGCTGCATGCCTTGCAGACCGGACTCCGGTATATATACCACCGCCGGATGTCGGTTTTGCAAAACCTGCTGCATCTCCGACAAAGAAAGTTCGGTTACCGTATGTCTTAGGCATAACACCCAGAGGGACTGTTCCTGTTACAAGGTTCATACATTGTGAGCTGAAATTCTTCATGAATTTATTAAAATGCTGATTCACATCCCCCGTCCCGCAGATCCC